>NZ_RAWC01000019.1:0-78417 GCF_003611685.1 Corallococcus sp. CA049B
ACCCCAGGCAGGTGGAGGCAGGCAGCAGACACGCCAGCCCCATTCCTACCGCCGAGGGCGTCCAGCGGCGGAGGCGCTCCGGCAGCGCCTGCTCACCCAGCGTGAGGACGGCCGCCGCCCCCGCCGCCCAGGCCATGGCGATCCGCAGGTCCGCCGAGACGGCGTCCAGCCCCGACGCCAGCACCGCCGCCACGCCCGCCGTCATCGTCGCGGCCGGCGCAGGGAAGCGCTCCGACCCCAGCACGGACGGCTCCGGCACCAGCAGGTAGAACAGCGGCACCACCACCAGCGCGCCCACGACACACCCCACCAGCTGCGCCAGGAACACGCGGCGCGGATTCGCACCCAGCAGGTGGCCCGCCTTCAGGTCCGTGAGCAGGTCCGCGGAGGAGGACGCCGCGTTGACCGTGATGCCCGCCGTCGCCAGGTTCGCGCGCACGTCCCCGGGCAGGAGCACGCCATACGTGAGCTGCGTCACCTGCCCCAGCGCGCCCACGGGGCTCATGTCCGTCTCCCCCGTGACACGACAGGAGATGAGGCACAGCACGAACGACAGCGCCACCGCGAGCAGCGCGTGCGGCACCGGCACGTCGAAGCCCACCTTCGCCAGCGCCACCGTCGCGGGCGTCAGCACCAGCATCCCCGCAACCCACCACCGCCCGGGCACCTGGAGCGCTTCAATGGGATGCGGCGCCTGACGAGGCCCGCGCAGCCCCCGCAGCGCCCTGCCCCACACGCGGGCCTGGAGCGCGAACTGCAACAGCGACGCGGTGGTGAGCGCCGCCGCTCCCGGCCACAGCGCCCACGCGAGGAAGTCCCCCTCCGGAGCCACCACGCCCGCCGCCATCAACCGGGGCGCGACGACGCCGTGGACGACGAGCGCCCCCAGCCACATGGACGCGGTGACGCGCAAACCCAACAGCGCGCCTCCACCCACCGGCATCAACCCCGTCTCCAGCGCGAACCCCAACCGCTCCAGCGACACCCCACCCAGCGTCCCGGGAAACGCAAACGCATACGGCAGGCGCCCGAAGCCATCACGCGCGAGCGTCAACACGCCGGCAATCAGCCCGCCCACGCCCAGCATGCGCAGCCGCGGCCCCGCCGCCTCCCCTCCCGAATGCAGCGCGCGAGCCGTCGCCGCCGCGGCCGTCCCGGACGCGAACGGCAGCTGCTCCCGGTCCACCAGCTGGCGCTTGAGCGGCACCGCGAACAGGACGCCCAGCGCGGACAACAGGAACGTCCACGCGAGCAGCGTCACCCCGGGCAGGTGGTGCCCCGTCGTCAACAACCACGCCCCCTGCACCGACACGAGCGCGCCGCCCGTCGCGTACCCCGCCGACGACGCCACCGTCTGCGCGCATCCCAGCTCCAGCAGGGACAACGGGCTCCCGGCGACACGGGGGCTCAAGCGCCGCAGCGTCCCATGCGTCGCGGACGCGAGCAGCGCGGCGGTGACGGCCACGCCGAACGCCACGCCCGTCTTCAGGCCCGCGTAGAGGTTGGTGGCGCAGGTGAGCACGCCCAGCCCCGCGCCCAGGAGCACCGCGCGCAGGGTGAGCTGGGGCAGCCGGTCGCCCTGATACACGTGCTTCAGCCAGTAGGTGTCCACCTCCGCCTGCGTCGTGCCGGGGACGGCTCGGGGGGCGGGGGCCGGCATGGGCCGCCCATCCTCTCCGTTCGTAACCTCCCGCGCTACATCCCCGGCCAGCTGTGACCCGGGATGTCTCAATCCCTGTCGCCTCCGCCTGACCAATCACAGGCACGGAGATGTCACAGACTTCAACCTGATTTCATGGGACATCCAGGACTATCGGGAGCATACTCAATGTGAACCGAGCCAACACTCATTGTGAGGAGGCGTCCGGTTCGCGGAGTTCCCCGATGCTCCATGTCGCCCCCAGCTGGAAGCGCCTCGCCCTGTCCGCGATGGTGTTCTCGACTCCCCTCATGGCCGGCTGCACGGCCGAGCCCCCGCGCGAAGCGCCGTCAGCCGCCGTGCGCCAGGACCGGGCCCACGACTCGCTGAAGATGTCGAAGCTGTACGCGCAGTGGAAGCAGCAGCACGCCGATGGCACCCAGATGCCGCTCGACCTGGGCGACGCGGATCAGTACGCCTTCCTGATGAAGCGCCTGGAGGCGGCGGGCAACACCCCGGCCAACTCCCCGCGCCTGTTCTCCAGCCTGTCGCGGCAGCGCGAGCGCGTGCTGGCGGAGAAGGCCTCCGGCAACGTGAAGGCGCAGACCACGACCGCCGAGTGGTGCGGCCACCTGCTGCCGCTGGAGGAGATTGCTCACGGCAGCGGTGAGACGACGTTCCAGGGCTCGGGCTACCTCACCTGCGCTGGCGGCGCGGACTACTCCTACGTGGACTTCAACGCGTACTCCACGACGCCGGACCGCCAGGAGTTCCAGCTGCTGGCCACGACGGCCACGGAGGACTACCTGGCCAAGACGCTGGAGACGGATCCGCTGAACGTGGTGCTGGACGCGGGCCCGGACCGGGTCCTGTACTACGACTCGGTGGCCATGGCGTATGACGAGGCCAGCGGCCGGATGGAGACCTTCTACTCCACCGCGGACACCACGGTGCTGCTCCTACCGCCGGGCCTGAACTTCGACCACCCGCGCGAGCTCATCGGCACGGGGCTGGCGGGCAACGCCATCCGCACCTGCCTGGAGCGCGGCTCCGCGACGGGCGCGCTGGACTGCGACTACACGCTGGCGAAGAAGGACGCGGCCGGCAACATCACCGCCTTCGCGGGCGGCTACACGGGCGTGGCGGCGGTGAATGCCCTGCAGTCCGTGACCGCGAAGAAGTGGCTGCCGGACACGACCGCCTACTGGCCCACGCCGGGCGCGTTCAGCGCGGCCAAGCTGTACCTGCCGGCGCGAGGCACCTACGTGACGGGCCTGCCGGCCAACTGCTCCGTGACGGCGGTGAAGAGCGAGGTGAACATCGTCCTCTTGAGCGCGGGCGGCCGCTGCAAGGTGAACAACGTCGCCGCGACCACGCCGGGCACGGTGGTGCTCACGGGCAGCCTGCCGCTGGGCACGGGCGCGGACGCGTCCAGCATCCCCTTCAACGGGCTGATGGACCTGGGCACGGACTGCCTGGCCCACGAGCAGGACGTGGCGATGCAGGCCTTCACCACGGTGAACGCGACGTGCCCCCGCTCCGGTGGCGGCTTCAGCCCGGTGACGCGCGTGGGCTTCCGCCGGCTGGCCGTGCTGGACTTCAAGAACAGCTGCCTCGCGGCGGGCACGCGCGTGCTGCGCGCGGACGGCAAGTCCGTCCCCGTGGAGTCCGTGAAGGTCGGTGACCGCGTGCTCTCGAACACGTCCGGCCGCGCCCTCACCGTCACCACGGTGACGAAGGGCACCGAGTCCCAGCCGATGGTGCGCCTGAAGGCGGGCAAGGGCCAGGACGTGCTCGTCACCAACACCCACCCCATGGTGAGCCGCACCCGCGGCGTCGTGACGGCGGGCGAGCTCGCGGTGGGCGACGTGCTCATGACGAAGGACGGCGAGGCGACGCTGGCCTCCGTGGAGCGCGTGCCCTTCAAGGGCCAGGTCTACAACCTGACCCTGGGCACGGACACGGAGCTGCTGGACGTGGGCGCCAAGGAGCACACGCTCATCGCCAACGGCTTCCTGGTCGGTGACGCGCGCATGCAGACGGACCTGGCGCGGCAGAAGCACACGCCCGTCGCCTCGGACGTGCTGGCCGTGCTGCCCGCCGCGTGGCACGCGGACTACCTGAACAGCCGCCGCTAGTCGCGCGAGCGCAGCAGGTAGAAGACGTAGCCGTAGCTGTCCCCGTGGCGGCGGTACAGGTTCACCTCCTGTTCCGCCGCCGCGATGACCTCGCGCAGCGCCGCGTCCGCGGTGGGGCGCAGCCGCTCGATGCGCTGGAGGAGCGGCGTGTAGTAGTCGTCCCACCACGCGGACGCGGGCAGCGTGAAGGTGTCCAGCACCGTGAAGCCCGCCGCCTCCGCGCTGGCGCGGTTCTGGGCGATGTTGCCCATGGACGGATACCCGGCGGCCCAGAAGCGCACCGCCTCCGGGGGCCGGACGTCCGTGAGCCAGGTGCACTCGGTGACGGCCACCAGCCCACCGGGCGCGAGCAACGGCCGCCACTGGCGCAGGCCCTGCTCGAAGCCCAGCAGGTAGATGGCGCCCTCGGACCAGAGCAGGTCCACGGAAGCGGGCGGCAGCGTCAGCGCGCGCATGTCCTCCTGGCGCGTGACGATGGCCTCCGACAGTCCCTGCTCGCGGGCCTCGCGCTCCAGCCGGTCAAGGTAGGGCCGGTGCAGGTCCACGGCGGTGACGCGCGTGTTCAGCTCCCGCGCGAGCACCAGCGACTGCCGTCCGGTGCCCGCGCCCAGGTCCAGCACGCGCGGCGAGGGCGGCAGCGGGGACAGGCGCCGCAGGGCTTCCCGGGTGCAGGCGTCGCTGCCGGGGCCCAGGCGGGGCAGCTCGTTGTAGAGGGTGAAGAAGGCGTTGACCGTCTGGCGCAGCTCGCCCGCGCTGCGCTTCACGTTGCCCTGGAGCAGCGGGACGCGCTTCCAGTGCTCCTCGATGCGCTGCTTGAAGAGCTCCGGCATGGGCAGGTCCGCGCGCAGCGTGGTCCACGCGTCGAGCGCGACCTCCACGGCGCCCTTCACCACCGGGAGGACGTCCTCGTCCGCCAGGCCCAGCTTGCGCGCCAGCCGCTCGAAGCTCTGGAGCGACACGTCCTCGAAGCGCTTGGACTTCGCCAGGTTCAGCGCGAGCTGATCCTGCGGCATGTACTGGATGGTGGAGACGAAGTCGTACGCGGGCGACAGCGTGGGGTGCGTGCCGTCCGGGTAGTAGAGCGACCAGTTCTTGTGGTGCGCGTCGCCGTTGCCGCACGCGATGATGAACACCAGCCGCCGCAGGAACTCCTGGAGCGCGTCCAGGCCCGCGACCTTGAGCAGCACGTTGGCGATGGTCTCGTAGTTGTACTTCTTGTACTTCTCGTCGGAGTACAGCCCCAGCACCTGCGCCAGGTCCTCCATGTGCACGCGGCGGCCAGGGGACGGCCGGTCGAAGCGGCGGATGGCGTAGGCCAGGTCCTCGCGCAGGGTGATGCCCTCCGGGAGGCCGTGCAGGTCGGAGACCGGGAGCAGTTGGAGCTCCGGCACGTCGATGCCGGTGGCGCGGGCCCAGGTCATCACGGACAGCTCGTTCTCCGGCACGCGGTCGTAGCGGTTGTCCGGCAGCTTGACGATCCAGTCTCCGCCCAGGCCGCCCATGGGCAGCGTCATGCCCCGGTCGCGCCGGAGCATGGAGAACTTGAGCTGCACGCCCGCGAGCGAGAAGCGCAGCGGCTCACCGTCCGACACGGGCTCGGCGGGGGCGTCCGTCAGGGGCGAGTCGTGGCCGGCGAGCTCGCCCGCGGGGCGGACGATGACGGCGCCGGAGAGGTCCGCGCCCAGGTGGGCGATGAAGAAGAACTCACGCTGCCGGGCGATGTGCTCGCGTTCGGAGATGAGGTCGCGCAGCGGGCCTTCGGGCAGCAGGTTGGAGAAGAACGGCGGCAGCCGCATGCGGCTGGTGTGGCGGCGCGACAGGTCGTCCTCGAAGAACTGGCCCAGCACGGGGCGCGGGTAGCGCTGGCGGTAGTCCTCGGAGAGGCTGAACTCGATGCGCTCGTCCGCGAGCAGCGTGAGCGTGCCGACGTGCACGTCGCCCATGAGGACGTCGAGGATGCCCGTGGTGGACACGGGGAGCGTGGGGTCCATGTCAGTCCTCATCGTCGTCGATGATCATCGACTGGAGCGAAGGCCGGTCCGAGTCGTCCCAGCGCGTGCGGGCCTCCATGAACTGGCGCAGCACGGGCTCCAGCACCGCCTGACGCAGTTGGAGGAAGCGCATGGGGTCCCCCCGCCGCAAGGCCTCCATGGCGTCCGGGGTGATGCCGTGGCTCTGGAGCACCTCCTGGCCCGGCGGCGATTGCGCATCCAGCAGCCTCGCGACCAACCCTCCCGGGATCCGCGGGTGGAAGAGGAAGTTGAAGGGGCGCTCCGTCACCCGCACCAGCGCGCGGCGGCCCTGGGGATCCGCAATGGCCCACCGCAAATCGCCCTCGAGAGGCAGGAGGCGCTGGAAGCCCTCACTCTCCGCCAGCACCTCACCGGGTTCGAGCACCCCGCCCGTCAGCAGGTCCCGGGGATGGAGGGACAACATGGCGATGCGCAGGACCAGAGGCGGTCGTATGGACGTGTGGGGGATGACCGGCATGCCGGTTTCCATCCACCAGCGGATGAGCGGAGGCGGGACCTGGGCCAGCAGCGCCTGGATGGAGCGCTCCTCATCGGAGCGGATGGCCGCGAAGACCTGGAGGGCCTCCGGGGGCTTCAGCTCCCAGCCGCCGAAGACGATGTGGCGCCAGAACCAGCGCGACACCAGCTCCCGGGAACGCGGCGACGGCTCCGGGTGCAGCTGGAAGAAGCGCGTCAGCAGGACGAGCGAGTTCTCCGGTGCCGGCAGGAGCTTGAGGTGCGGGATGAACGCATCGCGCTTGAGGAACACGATGGCGTCCCGGAGCGCCCGGTCCGTGCGGCGGACGGTCTCCGTGAGCTCGTCGTCCTGGTTGAGCTGCTCCTGGTAGCCCCGCGTGAAGTCCAGACCGCGCACGGCCAGCACCGCCCTGAGCAGCAACGACTCCGGGATGTTGCCGAAGCCCAGCTCCCGCAGCCCCTCGGTCACCGACTCCAGGCTGAGCGAGCGCGAGCCCACGTACAGCGCGTTGAACACCTCTTCATCCGTGAGCGGCCGGCCCGCGGTGTTGAGGCGCTTGAAGATGATGCGCAGGACCTTCTCGTCCGCCGTGTCCACGACGTACGCGGGCACCTGGTACTCGCGGATGGCCTTGCCCAGGCGGATGGCGGCGCGCAGGTGCTCCGGGTTCGCCTCACGGCCCGGGTAGCGGTTGAGCCAGTGGAGCAGCGACTCGCTGTCCAGCACCTCGTTCATCGGCAGCCAGTGCGGCGGCGGCGCACCGGACTCCGGAGGTGCGTGCAGCTCCTCCGTCTCCAGGTCGAAGTACAGGTGGAAGTCATCGCGTCCGGCCTCATCGCCATAGGACGGATGCAGCAGCACGCCCGCGAGCGCAGTCACGCGCTGCTGTCCGTCCACGGCCCACAGGCCCTGGCTGGTGGAGGGCGCGTCGATGCGCACGGGGCCGAAGCTGACGTTGGCGGCGGGGGCGTCCCGGCGCCAGAACAACAGGGTCCCGATGGGATAGCCCCGGTACACGCTGTCCAGCAGGTCGCGCACGTCCTCCGCGGTCCAGCGCAGGGGGCGCTGGAAGTCGGGGATGCGCACCTCGCCGCGCCGCACGCGGTCGAGCAGGTCCTCGATGCTGAACGACTTCGTCTCCGGGCGCCGCGTCAGGGGAGCGGGCATCGCGAGCCTCCTCCCCCGGGTCTGTAACCCGAAGCTCCAGAGCCCGCCACCTACACCGTGGAGTCACGTCGCTTCGGAAGCAGCACCACCAGCCCCAGCGCCACCAGCCCCGTCACGGTGGACAGGATCCGGCCGCCCTGCCCCACCGAGTTGACGTCCAGTTGCAGGTCCAGCAGCCCGTTCGCCAGGTTCCATCCCCAGTGCAGCCCCACGGCGCCCCACAGCGAGCCCGTGCGGGCCACCGCCGCCGCGTACGCCAGACCCGTGCAGAACAACATCAGCCACTCCAGCGGACCGTTGCCCAGCCGGTACACGTGGGTGAGCACGAACACGCACGCGGCCAGGACCACGTAGCCCGCGCCCCGCCCCGCCACCGGCCACGTGCGGTACCAGAAGCCGCGCGCGACGATGTCCTCCGCCACCGACGGCACGAACGTGGACACCGCCACGCCCAGCACGGCCAGCAGCAGCGCCGTCCCCATCAGCGGCTTCTCCAGGGGCTGTACGCGCATCACGCCGACCGCCACGCCCACCAGCACGGACAGCGGCTTGAGCACCAGCATCACCGCCAGCGCCCGCGCGAGCGCGGAGCCACGCCACTCCAATGCATACGCATGAAAGCCATTGCGGTAGCCCAGCCACCGCCCCACGCCCCAGGCCACCGCGTGGAAGAGCAGCATCAGCGCCGCCGTCACCGCGAAGCTGCCCAGCACCCGGCCGCCAATCCCCTCCGGCGCTTCGTAGCAGGCGAACAGCACAGCGAACGCGAGCGCGGAGCGCAGCGCGACGCCGGGAGGAGACGATGACTCGGAAGGTGCGTGGCTCATGAACGAGGCCCCCTCTTAACGCGGGAAGTGTCCCCACCGCGCAGCCAACCTTGAAGCCCTGCCGTGGTGACTGGCGCCATCCTCCTGGTGACTGGAGTCACCGCCGGAGCGCCCGCCACCGCATCCTCATCCCTGGAAAGTCCACGAGTTACGAGCGGCCCCGGGGCGGCATGGGCGCTGCAATGAGGTCAGGCAACGTCGCAGCTCAGACCCCAGGTGAAAACCATGATCGACCTCAAGGCCACGGCCCGCTCCTCCTCCCTGATGCGCCCCAGCACCGCGGAGTCCGCGCTCGTCAACCCGAAGGCACAGCTCTCCGCGGGGCCCGTGGCGGACGCCTCCCAGAGCATGCCCGCGCGGGGCTTCAGCCAGGTGGATTCGTTCGAGCCCGCGATCATCAACCGGCGGCAGCCGCTCGCGATGCCCGGGATGGAGGGTGCGGCGGACATGCTCGGCGCCCCGGCCGCCTACGCTCCCCGCGGGCTCCCCCCGCAGCTCCAGGACCTGTCTCCGGCCTCGGTCGACTTCGCCCCCCACGGGCTCCCCCCGGAGCTCCAGGATCTGGCGCCGGAACCGGTCACCTTCGCCCCCCGGGGGCTCCCCCCGCAGCTCCAGAACCTGGCCCCGGCTCCGGCTCAGACCCGGGAGCCGGCTCCGGCTCCGGAGTCCTCCAACTCCGGCGTCCCCAGCGCCAATGACAAGCGCCCGGCCGGGGACAAGCGGTCCGCCGCGCAGATCGTCGACGACACGCCCGCGCTGAAGAACCTGGGCCGCCAGAAGGACATCAAGTTCGACCAGCTGTGCAAGCAGACGGGCGTGGACCCCAAGCTGGACCTGAAGGACCCCAAGCAGAACGCCGACGGTGTCTACCGTCTGGCCAAGGTGCTGGAGTTCATCGACAGCGCCAAGGCCTCCACGGGCGACGACCGGTCGAAGAAGGTCCAGAACGGCAAGGGCGACGGCAACATCGAGGGCATCACCAAGGACGGCGACGCGCGCCACGGCACGGAGGCCGGCATGGTCAAGGACTTCGCGGAGAAGGGCTACTCCTTCCTGGGCGAGCACCAGCTGCCGACCACCAAGGACACCCACGTGAAGGCGGACGGCAGCAACAAGGACAACTTCCAGTGGGCCGCGGGCGAGGCGGGCAAGGCCCTCTGGTTCCTGCCGGGAGTCAGCAACGTCCTGACGGGCGTGGGCAACTCGGAGGGCGGCTTCAAGGGCGTGCTCGAGGGCGCCGCGAAGGGCTACGTCAACACCCTGAAGGGCGCCGCGGAGGGCGTCATCGGGTCCATCACGAAGGGCCGCGCCAACCCGGCCGGGATGATCTTCGGAGCCTTCACGGGCGCGCTGGCCAACACCGAGGCCGCCCCGCAGCCGGTGAAGGACATCGCCAGCATGCTCTAGGGCAAGGGCTCCGTCCGGTGCTTGCGCGCGGGGTTCTCCAACCCCACGCGGAACCACCGGTAGCCGTACCCCTCCAGCGTGAGCACGTGGCGCTGGCCGTCCACGGGCTCGGAATGGTCCTCGCTCAGCACGTTGAACAGCGTGCAGGGCGCCTCGCCGCCCGGATCCAGCTTCACCGTGCAGGGCCGGGCGGACAGGTTGTGCAGCACCACCAGCGCGTTGCCCTTCCACTCATACCGGATGGCCAGCACGCCCTTGTTGCCCGTGCGCAGCACCTTCCACGCGCCCCACCCCAGCTCCGGGCACTCCTTGCGCGCCCGGATGATGCGCTCGGTCCAGTTGAGCTGCGAGCCCGGGTCGCGGCGCTGCTGCGCCACGTTCACCTGCCGGAAGCCGAACGGCCCCTCCGACACCAGGGGCTTCACCGGCTCTTGCGCCAGCGTGAAGCCGCCGTGCGGCTCCGGGCTCCACTGCATGGGCGTGCGCACCGCCTGCCGCTCCACGAGTGACAGGTTCTCCCCCATGCCCAGCTCGTCGCCGTACCAGAGCACTGGAGTCCCCGGCAGTGAGAACATCAAACTGTAGGCCACTTCGATGCGGCGGCGGTCCCCGTCCAGCATCGACGCGAACCGGCGGCGCAGGCCCCGGTCATACAGCTGCATGCCCTTGTCCGGACCCAGGGCCTCGAAGACCTCCAGCCGGTCCTCGTCCGACAGGCGCCCCAGGTCCAGCTCGTCGTGGTTGCGCAGGAAGTTCGCCCACTGCGCCGTGTGCGGCAGCTTGGGGGATGACTTCAGGGCCTGCACCAGCGGCGTCACGTCCCCGCGCGTGAGCGACAGGTAGAAGTTCTGGTTCGCCAGGAAGTTGAACACCATCTGCATGCGGTCGTTGTCGCCGAAGAACTCCACCACCTCGTGCATGGTGACGTTGGCTTCCGCGAGCAGGATGGCGTCCCCTTTGCGCCAGGAGAGGAACTCGCGCATCTCCTCCAGCAGCTTGTAGGGGTTCTTCACGTCCGGGTTCTTCACGCCCTTCAGCTCGACGAGGAAGGGCACCGCGTCCACGCGGAAGCCGGACACGCCCAACTCCAGCCAGTACCCCATCACCTTGAGGATCTGCTCGCGCACCTCCGGGTTCGCCACGTTGAGGTCGGGCTGGAAGTCGAAGAAGCGGTGGAAGTACCAGAGGCGCGCCTCCTTGTCGTACGTCCACGTGGAGGGCTGCACGCCCGGGAAGACCATTCCCTTGTGGGCGTCCTTGGGCTTCTTCTTCGACCAGACGTAGTAGTCGCGGTAGCGGCTGTCCGGGTCCTTGCGCGCGGCCTGGAACCACGGGTGTTGATCCGACGTGTGGTTCACCACCAGGTCGATGATGACGCGGATGCCGTGCAGCTTCGCCTCGTGGGTGAAGGCCACGAAGTCGCCCAGGTCCCCCAGGCGCGGATCCACGCCGTAGTAGTCGCTGATGTCGTAGCCGTTGTCGCGGTTGGGCGTGGGCTGGAAGGGCAAGAGCCACAGGCAGGTGATGCCCAGGCCCGCCAGGTAGTCCAGCTTGCGGCGCAGGCCCGTGAAGTCCCCCACGCCGTCGCCGTTGCCGTCCATGAACGTCTCGACGTCGAGGCAGTAGACGACCGCGTTCTTGTACCAGAGGTCTTCAATCATGCCGTTCCCTTTAGCCCTCCGTTTCCGGGCGGCATCCGGAGACTCCTGCGCGCCGTGAGGAACCCCACACCCGGGGGCCGCCAGGGTTCGTTCAGCCAACACTCGCGCGAAGACAGGCCTCGCGGCCGGGCCGCTCCGGCTCCAGGGTGGGCGCACCCATGCCCCTCATCGGCTTCCACGCGTCGCACGAACAGTTCCCGCCCAGCGAGCTCCTGCGCCTCAGTCAGAAGGCGGAGGGCGCGGGCTTCCAGGCCGCGCTCAACTCCGACCACTTCCACCCGTGGACGGAAGCGCAGGGACAGAGCGGCTTCGCGTGGGCGTTCATGGGCGCGGCGCTGGCGACCACCGGGCTGTCCTTCGGCTCCGTCACGGCGCCGGGCCAGCGCTACCACCCGGCCATCGTCGCGCAGGCGCTGGGCACCCTGAACGAGATGTACCCCGGCCGGGCGTGGATGGCGCTCGGCAGCGGCCAGTACCTCAACGAGGCCATCACCGGCACGGGCTGGCCCGCGAAGGACCTGCGCAACGCGCGCCTGAAGGAGTGCGTGGACATCATGCGCGCCCTCTTCCGCGGCGAGACGGTGACGCACCGGGGGCTCGTCACGGTGGAGGAGGCGAAGCTCTACACGCGGCCCAGGGACATGCCCCTCCTGGTGGGCGCGGCCGTGACGCCGAAGACGGCCGGTTGGGTGGGGAGCTGGGCGGACGGGCTCATCACCACCGCGAGGCCCCCGGAGGAGCTGCGCAAGGTGGTGGATGCCTTCCGCGAAGGCGGCGGCGAGGGCAAGCCCCTGTTCCTCAAGGTGCAGCTGTCCTACGCGAAGGACGACGAGCTCGCGCGTGAAGGCGCGTACAACCAGTGGGCGTCGAACATCTTCGCCAACGGCGTCCTCACCGACCTGCGCGCTCCCGCGCAGTTCCAGGAGGCCGCGAACGTGGTGCAGCCGCACGACCTGGACGGGCCGCTGCGCGTCTCCAGCAGCCTCCAGCAGCACGTGGACTGGCTGGGCGAGGACCTGAGCCTGGGCTTCGACCGGCTGTACCTGCACAACGTCAACCGCGAGCAGGACGGCTTCATCGAGGCCTTCGGCGAGAAGGTGATTCCCGCGCTCACGCGCTGAGAGCCGCTGGGTATGCTCGGGCGCATGCCCAGCGACGTCCTGTCCCGTCAGGCCCTCAACCGCGCCACGCTCGCGCGCCAGCTGCTGCTCACGCGCGAGAAGATGACCGTGCCGCGCGCCATCGAGCACCTGGTGGGGCTGCAAGCGCAGCTCGCGCGTCCGCCGTACCTGGCGCTCTGGTCCCGGATCCAGGGCTTCCAGCGCGACACGCTCACGAAGCTGGCGCTGAAGCGGGAGCTGGCGCGCGGCACGATGATGCGCGGCACGCTGCACCTGATGACCGCGAAGGACTACCTGCGCTACCGCGGCCTCTTCCAGCCCCTGCTCAACGCGGCCATGCGCTCCGTGCTGAAGGAGCGCGCCGCGGCGTTGGATCTGCCCGCGCTCCTGGCCACCGCGAAGCCCTTCCTCCAGGAGCAGCCCCGCACCTTCGAGGAGGTGCGCGAGCACCTGCTGAAGCACCACGTGGACGGCGATGAGCGGGCCATGGGCTTCGCCACGCGGATGGGATTGCCGCTCGTACAGGTGCCCGAGGTGGGGCTGGAGTGGGGCTGGCCCGGCAACTCCGGCTTCACGCTGGCGGAGTCGTGGCTGGGCGAGAAGCTGTCGACAGACGACGACGCGTCGCCGCTGGTGCTGCGTTACCTGGCCGCCTTCGGTCCCGCCACCGTGGCGGACATGCAGGCCTGGTCCGGCATCAAGCCGTTGAAGGACGCCTTCGAGAAGGTGCGCGGCAAGCTGGTGGAGTTCCGCGACGAGAAGAAGCGCGTCCTCTTCGACTTGCCCAAGGCCCCGCGCCCGGATGAAGACACGCCCGCGCCGGTGCGCTTCCTGCCGGACTTCGACAACCTCATCCTCTCCCACGCGGACCGCACCCGCGTCGTGCCGGAGGAGCACCGCGAGAAGCTGTCCACGAAGAACCTGCGCGTGCTGAACGTGTTCCTGGTGGATGGGCACGTCGCGGGCTCGTGGAGCACCGAGCGCAAGAAGGGCGTCGCGACGCTGGTGTGCAAGCCCTTCGAACCGGTGAAGAAGCCCGTCCGCGACGTACTGGTGCAGGAGGGAGAGGATCTCCTGCGCTTCAGCGACCCGGACGCCGCGAAGGTGGCGGTGACGTTCGCGACCTGATCGCGCCAAGGAACAGCTCGACTCCTGCCTGGCCGGGTTGTCGGACCCGGCGGTTATGACCGGGATCCGCACGCCAGACCGGTGTGCCGTCAGGAGGCGCGAGCAATGGGTCACCTCGAGTGGGCCTGGGGGCGAACGATGCGCGCTGACGTCCTGCTTGCGTGCGTGGCCCTCCTCGTCACCGGCTGCGCCTCGGCGCCTCCCAGGCATGGAGGTTCGCTGAGCTACACACCTCGCACGGCCGCCGCATCCCCTGGCGTGCGCGCGTCGAGCGATGAGGCGCCGCGCGCATCCGCCCCTGCGCCGAGCGTCGCGCCTTCCAGTGCAGCTCAGCCGTTGTACCGCCGCAAGGCCGAGCGCGAACGGGCGACGGGGGCAAGCCCTGTTCGCGCGGTGGCCATGGCGGAGGTCCCCCGTCATGACGACGCACAGCCGGACGCATGGGAGCAGTTGCTGGCGAACGCGGGGCTGGAGGCGCGAGACGAACGCCCCCTGGCTGGCGAGCTGACGCCCACGCAAGCAACGCGACTGATGGGAGTGCTGCTGAGCAAGACCGTCACGTTGAGCACCTTCCCGCCCCGGATGGCCACGGGGTTCATCCTGCGCGAGGTGATGGGGGGACGCGCGGTCACACGGCAGGAGTTGTCCCGGCGGTCGGAGCGCTTCTCCAGGGAACGGATCGCGGTGTTACGCCCCGACGGGTACCTGGCCTGGGCATTCACAGGGCACACCCAGCAAAAAGTCGCGGCGGTTGAGTGGAGGGATGGCGCCTTCCGCGCGCATGGCTTCGAGCTGGGTCGCTTCTACGGCGGCAAGGGCGGTGCCTTCCGGGCGCTGGACGCACAGCTCCAGGCTTCGGACTGGCGGCCCCTGGCCGAGGTGTACGACGACGCGGACGTCATCAGCCGCACGCTGGACGGAGCCGAGGACGCCTTCGTGGAGCTGTACCACGCGCTGGGCCAGTTGCTCACGCGCCCCATGGACAGCATCGCGGGACTGAGCCACCTGCCAGCGGGTGTGGCGGCGCTCATCGCGTCCACGCCCATGTACTGGGAACGCTTCCAGTCCATGACCCGTGGCGAGCAGATCCGCGAAGTGTCGCGACTGACGACGGGACTGCTCCTCACCGGGGGAGCGGCCTCGGCCACTTCTCGGACGCTGAAGGGAATGACGTTCGGCGCGGAAGTCTCGGTGCCGGTGCTCTCACTGTCGGCGGAGGGGGCTCTGGCACTGGAGCGCGTTTCGGTGCCAGCGGGGCGCGCGGCGGCGGCACTGAGCGGCGGGCCCGGGGCGGCCATCATCCTCCAGCGCGCGAACGCGCCGGGCAGTGGCGCCGCACCGTCCAAGGGGCCCGGGCAGTGGGCGCCCGCCAGGGAGTCAATGTCTCCGCGTGCCCGGCGCTACCAGGAGCAGATCACCGGGCACACGGCGGATGAGGCGTACTGGGTCGGCGGCACGAGTACGAAGGACGGAGGCGTCAAGTTCGACGGATTCAGGGATGACGTGCTCCTGGACGCCAAGGGCCCCGGCTACTCGGCGTTCTTCAATGACGACCTTACTCCCAAGGATTGGTTCCGTTTTTCGGGCAAGGCCGAGGAACTCGTGACCCAAGGCAGTCGGCAGGTCGAAGTCGTCCGTGGAATGGGAATTCGGATTGAATGGCACGTCGCTGAGAAGCATGCGGCAGACTCCATTCGGAAGTTGCTGTGGGACAATTCCGTTAAGGAGATTGTCGTCATTCCCACCCCAGTGCATCCCTTGAATCCTTGAGAGAATCACCTCATGACGACGCTTGCTGATTCCGGGACCTATCCAGAGACCTACTATGCCGGTGCCTACTGGGGTCCTCGGCGAGAGTCTCCCGAGGAGTGTGCCCAGCGCGCGGCGGCCTTTTTCAACCTGCTGGCCGCATGCGATCCCCTGCTGGCGAACTGGAACAAGATCCCCAAGCCGCGCGGCAAGGGACGCAAGACGCCCCTCATGCCTCCCGACCTGCCCACCCTGACGGAAGCGTTCCGGCGTGGCGTCAACCGCGAGCCGGGCGGACCGGCCTTCGAGCAATTGGGGCTGACGGTCAGCGCATACAACGATGGGCCTCCCAATGAGATTGTGTTCGTCAATATGACCTGCGGGAGCTACGCGCAGACCAACTCCGCCAACGTATGCGTCCTTTCAATTCCCTCGAAAGGAGAGAGCGCTGAGCGAATGCTCACGGCCTCCATGCTGACGGACGTGACTCGCAGCATGGCATTGGCCTGGGAATCCGACTGGGCGGTGGCCATGTCCCACGCGCACCGGGACCTGCAGGATGCGGAAGGCGAGGCAGACATCTGGCTCGGCTGGGTGACGTACCTCTCCCGTGACCGGGGCACGGTGCCACCCCTGCCCGCCCCCGTGCGCATCGAGCCGGTGGAGGACAGGGGCACGTTGATCATCCTGACCCCCGAACGCTTCACCGTGGCCAACCCCGAGCACGTCGCGCTGGCGCGACGTGTGCGCGAACTGCTGGCCCAGGCAGGGCTCATGCGAACAGCTGGAGAAGGTCCTCGCGGGTGATGGCGGCGGCGCCCGCGGCCTCGCTGAGCGCGGCTTCGAACAGGGCGCGCTTCTTCTCCTGGAGGCCCAGGATCTTCTCCTCCACCGTGCCCTGGGACACCAGCCGGTAGACCATCACCGGCCGCTCCTGCCCGATGCGGTGCGCCCGGTCCGCGGCCTGCGCCTCCACCGCCGGGTTCCACCACGGGTCCATCAGGAACACGTGGTCCGCCGCCGTGAGGTTCAGGCCCGTGCCTCCGGCCTTCAGCGACATGAGCAGCACCGGCGCGCCGTCCTGGCCCTGGAAGCGCGACGTCACCTCGCCCCGGTTCGCCGTCGCGCCGTCCAGCCGCTCGAAGCCGATGCCCGCTCCCTTGAGCCCCGGCTCGATGAGGTCCAACAGCGACGTCCACTGGGAGAACACGAGCGCCTTGTGGCCCTCCGACACCGCCGTCTCCAGCGCGTCCACCAGCGTCTGCACCTTGGAGGACGTCTTCGCCACCTGCCCCGGCACCAGCGCGGAGTGGCAGGCCGCCTGCCGCAACCGCAAGAGCGCCTCCAGCGCCTTGAGCACGCTGCCGCCCTCGTTGAGCAGCGCCACCACCTCCGCGCGCGTCGCGGCCATCACCGCGTCGTAGACGGAGCGCTCGCGCTCATCCAGCTGCACGTGCATCACGGAGTCGGTGCGCGGCGGCAGCTCCGGCGCCACGTCCCGCTTGAGGCGGCGCAGGATGAACGGGCGGATGCGGCGGCGCAGGCCCTCCGCCGCTCCGGGCTTGCCGTCCGCGATGGGCTGCGCCGTCTTCTCCTCGAACTGGCGGCGGCCTCCCAACAGGCCCGGGTTGGTGAAGTGCATCAGGCTCCACAGCTCGTCCAGGCGGTTCTCCAGCGGCGTGCCGCTGAGCGCCAGGCGCAGGTTCGCCTTGAGCCCGAACGCCGCGCGCGACACCTGGCTCTCCGGGTTCTTGATGGCCTGCGCCTCGTCCAGCACCACCGCCTCCCACGTGGGCGCGCCCAGCACCGCCGCGTCCAGGCGCAAGAGCGCGTACGTGGTGAGCGTGATGTCCGCCGCCGGGTCCAGCTTGCGGCCGGGGCCGTGGTACACGCAGACCTTCAACGACGGACGGAAGCGCGCAAGCTCCGCCACCCAGTTGGGCAGCACGCTCGTGGGGCACACCACCAGCGACTTGGGCCCCAGGATGCAGATGGTCTGGAGCGTCTTTCCCAGACCCATGTCGTCCGCGAGGATGCCGCCCAGCCCCGCGCCCTTGAGGAACGACAGCCAGCTCACGCCCTGCTGCTGGTACGCGCGCAGCGTGGCGTTGAGCTCCGCGGGCAGCACCGGCGGCGGCAGCTTCTCGAAGCCCTCCACCAGCGGGGCC
This sequence comes from Corallococcus sp. CA049B, assembly GCF_003611685.1. Lineage (NCBI taxonomy): Bacteria > Pseudomonadati > Myxococcota > Myxococcia > Myxococcales > Myxococcaceae > Corallococcus > Corallococcus sp. CA049B. The sequence goes on from NZ_RAWC01000019.1 coordinate 17,496, forward strand.
AGCTTGTCCAACCCCGGAGGCGGCGGCTGGTCCAACGACTCGCACAGCTGGGTCAGCTCCGGCAGCGCGTGGTTCGCGACGCGGCCGTCCGCCTGACGCGCGGCCAGCAGGTCCGCCACGCGCTGCCCGTTCTTGTCCAGCCACGCACGCGGCAGCGGCGCCCAGCCGCCTCCATCCAGCGGCACCAGCCCCAGCCCCTCCGTCCACGCCCGCACCACCGCCGCCGCGTCCACCGTGCGCGCGCCGCCCTTGCCGCCCTCGACCTCGAACTCCAGCGTGAAGCGCACCTCCGGAACACCCGCGCCGGACGCGCCGCCCTCCACGCGCAAGGCAGGCTTGAGGCGCATGTCCGGGCTGACGATGCCCGCCGCGTCGCCGCCCAGGTCGCCCCGGAACTTCCGCAGCTTGTCCGCGAAGCGCATCATCTCCGGGCCCTGCACCGTCAGCCGGCGGCCGGGCACCAGGTTCAGCTCGTCGCGCAGCTGGTGGAGCAGCTTCTGCTCCGCGGCCTCGTCGCGCAGCGGCACCGCGCCGCGCAGGTACACCATGCGCCCGTTGTCGATGCGCACCGTCGGCGGCGCGCCGTACACCAGCGTGGGCAGCACCGACAGGCCCTGGGTCAGCTGGTTCAGCTCCAGCAAGATGCGCGGCTTCAGGTCGCGATCCAGCGGCGGCAGGCGGCGGCTCTTCATGTCCACCGGCATGCGCCGCGCCAGCTCCGGGAGGATCTTCGCGGACAGCTCCCCCAGCTGCTCCGGTGAATACGTGCGCACGAGCGGCAGGTGCTGGAGCCACGCGCCCGTCATCGCCGTCTCGCCCAGGCGCACCAGGGACTCCGCCGTCAGCGCGACGCCGGGGCTCACCACCTCCGTGATGCGCGGGTCGCGCGTGATGGTGATGACCCACTGCTGGCCCTTGTCCTCCACCTTCGCGCGCGGGGGCAGGACCTCGCCGGACACCGCCACCGGCCGGCCGTCCAGCAGCACGTTGCGCGCGGGCTCCAGGGCCCTCAGCAGCGCGTCCAGCTTCTCCGCCAGGAGCGGGCCCCGGGTGCGCCGCTCCAACAGGCGCTCCATCACCAGGTCCACCTGCTCCACCTGCAACGTGACGCCGGCCTGGGGCTTCGCCAGGCGACCGGTGAGGTCCTCCAGCGGCTCCTCCGTGCCGTCCGCGTGCGCGAGGACGCGGTGCAGTTGCAGCCCGCCCTCCACGCGCGTGAAGCGGTACACCACGCGCGACCAGCGCTCCGACACCGCCTCCAGCGGCGCGTCCTGCTTCTCCGCCTTGTCCAGGGAGATGGCCGCCGCGACCACGTGCTCGCACGGGTCCACCGGGCTGGGGCAGTCGCACTCCCACGCCTCGTCGCCCGGGTAGAGGACGACGGTGAAGGCCACGGCCCGGCCCGCCACCTTCACCCGCAGCTCGACCTCCGAGCCCGTGCGCGACTGGAGCGCCACCGCGCCGTCCCGCGCGAGGCTGACGCCCTTGGACCAGAGTCCCGGCTTGGCTTCTTTCCGGACGGCTTCGAGGAGCTGGGTGTTCTCGGACATGGCAGGCGGCTTCCCTACGCCCCGCCACGCCCTCGCGCAACGTCGGATGCGGTCCGGATGACGGCCAGGCTACTCGTCGTCGTAGGACGGCTCGAACATGTAGGTCAGCTTCACCATGAACTCGCGGCTGAACACCGGCAGGGGCGCGTGGCCGCCGTTGTAGGGCTGGGCCACCCGGAAGTCGCTGCCCAGGAGGTTGTAGACGCCCGCGCCAATCTCCAGGCCCTTCGTCCCCACGTTCTCCGCGCGCACGAAGAGGTTGAGCAGGAGCCGGGGCGACAGCGTCTGGACCTCCGACACGCCCTCCTCGTCCGGTGCCCCCACGGCGAAGCGCTGGCCCACCAGCACGGCGGTAGGGCTGACGGACAGCCACGGCAGCACCTTCGCCGTGCCCGCCAGCGTCACCTTGTGCGTGGGCAGGCCGGTGAAGGCGTTGGGCTGGCCGGGCACCAGGTAGTCCTCCACGTCGTTGCGCCCGCCCGGCCGGTAGAACGAATAGCCCGCCTGCGCGCGGCCCCAGGACCCGCGCAGCCGGTAGTCCAGCTCGATGCCCCGGCTGCCCAGGCGGCCCAGGTTGCGGTACGCCTCCGACGCGGTGATGGGGTCGTACGAATAGATGATGGGGTCCGTCACGCCCACGTCGAAGGCGTTGGCGCTCAGGCTCTGGCCCTCGCCCAGGCGCACGGTGGCCTCCAATTCGTACACCGTGGTGCGCTCCGGCCGGACGTCGTCGCCCAGGGAGATGTTCTCGATGCCCGGCGCGCGGAAGGCGCGGCTGTACAGGGCCTTGCCGCTCACCGGCCCGAAGGACTTGAGCAGCACCAGGCGCGGCACGAACGAGCTGCCGAAGGCGCTGTGGTCCTCGAAGCGCGCGCCCGCCACCACCGTGGCGATGGGGTTGTCCGAGTACACCTCCATGAAGGCCGCCACGTTGCGGTAGGAGACAACGTCCTCGTCGCCGTTGAAGGGCTCCTGCAGGCCGATGCCCGCGGGGCCCCGGAGCTGGCCCTGGTCGAACGCCAGGTCCACGCCGCCCGTGAGCTGGAGGAAGTCGAACGCCGCCCAGCGCGCCAGGGCCCGGCCCCGCAGGCGCCGGTAGCGCTTGTCGTAGAAGAAGTCCGACGACTCGTCGGAGTCCCGGTAGGACTCGCCCAGCGTGAGGTTCAGCCGGGGGATGATTTCAATCCGGTCCGTGGGCCGGAAGCGGTCGCTCAGCTCGGCATGGAACGACTCGAAGTCGGTGTTCGCGGGCGCGGGCAGCACCTCGTCCACGGAGACCACCGACGTGGTGTCCTGGCGCTGGTACAGGATGCTCAGCTGGAGGTCGCGGTAGCCCACGCCGGCCTGCACCACCGTGGGGTCCATCCGCGACGCGCCGTTCATGCTCGCGGAGCCGCCATAGAAGTCGTCGAACACCGCGTCGCTGCGCTGCCCCTGTCCCAGCGACGCGGAGGCGAACGCGCTCAGGCCCGGCACGCTCTCGAAGACCTTGCGGCCGGACAGCGTGAGGCTGCGGCGGCCCAGGCCGTGCGAAAGCTGCCCGTACGTGCCCACCGCCAGCGCGTCCGTGCTGCCCTGGATGCCCCGGGTGATGACGTTGATGACGGCCAACTCCGCGTTGCCGCCGTAGATGACGGAGCCGGGGCCACGCACGACCTCGATGCGTTCAATCAGCTCCACCGGGAACTCGTGCCCCAGCTGCATCGTGGAGTAGAGCTGCTCGTTCATCTCCTTGCCGTCGATGATGAGCAGCACCTTGCCTTCCTGGCCCCACAGGCCGCGGAAGCCCGGCCCCACCGTGCCCTGCACGTCCACGCCGAAGAAGAAGCCGGGCACCTGCAACAGCACGTCCATCAGGTCGCGCGCGCCGGAGGCCTTGATTTCATCCGCGGTGATGGCCGTCACCACCGCCGGAGAGTCATGCAGCCGGGTGATGGCGAACGACGCCACCTGGCTGTGCACCTCCGGCTCTTCCTCCAGCGGAGCCTCGCGCTGCTCCTGGGCGGAGGGCGTCTCCGGCGGCCCGGGGTCCAGGGTGGGCTCCGGCGCCGTCTGCGCGAAGCCCGTGCCCGCGCCCAGCAGCGCAAGCCATACACACACACGACGCCCGTGACGGGTGAAGCCCATACGAAACAACCTTCTCGGAGTTGGGGGGGGAACCTCTGGGACTGCGTGCACTGCGTCGAATGCGGGGGGAGCCCTGTTTCACTTCACGCGCACGCGGGTGCTGCGGCCCGGTTCGACCTCCACCGTCATGCGCCGCTTCACCTCGCCGTTGACGCGGACCTCCACCTTCGCGGGCCCGGAAGGCAGGGCCTGCGCGGAGATGGGCGGGAAGCCATACGGCCGGCCGTTGATCCACACCTCGCCGTAGAGCCCCGGCGACGTCACCTCCAGGTCGCCCCGCTGCGCCACGGCGGCCTTGGCCACGGAGGGCTCCGGCGGCTTCGAGGGCTCCGGGTCGCGCGGGGACGCCACGGGGCCATCCGCCGCCGGGGGCGAGGCCGGGGCAACGGCCGCCACCGGCACCGCGGCCGGCTTCTGCGCGGGCGGCGACAGCTCCGCGGTGAGGTCGCGGTTGAGCGAGCGCACCGAGTCCGCGTCCACCTCCACCGTCTCTTCGTAGAGGCGGCGGTCGCCCTGCGCGAGCACCACGCGGTGCGCGCCCGCGGACACCGGCAGCCGCGCCGGCGTCAGGTCCACCGCCCTGCCATCCACCATCACCACCAGCCCCGGCGGCGTGGACGTCACCAGCAAGAGCCCGCCCCTCGCCTCCTCCAGCGCGGCGGCCGGAGTGGCCTGCTGCTCGCGGGCGGCCCGTGCGGCGGCGAGCTTCGCGGCGCGCGTTCGGGGCGGCGCGCGGGTGTGCGCCGGCTCACGCGGCGTGGGCGCCTGCGCGGTCTTCGACTGCTCACGCGAGCGCAGGTCGGTGGCGATGCCCAACAGCCGCGTCAGGTCGCTGTCCTTGTCATCCGGACGCAGCTTGAGCGCCTCCGTGAACTGCGCGACCGCGCGCTCGTAGTCGCGGTCCTCCAGCGCGGCCAGGCCCGACGCGCGCAGCGCCCGCACCAGCCCCGCGTTCGAGTCCTCCTTGGGCGGGGCCACGGACGCCACGGTCTGGGGCGGGGCCACGGCGGGCGTGGGTTCGGCAGGCTGCGCGGCGGCGGGCTCGGGCCGAGCGGCCTTGCGCGAGCGGACCATCAGGTACGCCCCGGCGTTCACGGCCACGGCGCCCAGCAGGATGACGGCGACCCAGGTCTTCTGATTCTTCACGTTCAAAGTCCCACTTCCCACGACGACACGGTGCGCCCGCGCTTCACGCGATGAACAGCCAGAACACCGCGCTGCCCACCAGCGCGACGCCCGCCGCCGCGGCCAGCCCCCAGGGGAACGCCCCGGCCGCGGCCGCCTGCTCCGGCGGCGGGATGACGCCCGTGGTGGAGCCCGTCCCGGTGCTCCGGGGCAGCATGCCCGTGGGCACCAGCGCGCTCGGCTCGCGCAGGTCCACCGCGTGCTCCGGCGGCGCGAAGGGTGACGGGGCGGAGATGCCGGTGGGCGTGCGCGTGGAGCCCATGCCCGAGGCGTCCGCGGACGCGCCCGGCGACGAGCCCGGCATGGACCCCGGCACCGCCAGCGCGGTGGACACGCGGCCGGAGGCATCCGGAGGAAAGAGCGTGGCCATCAGCGCCGCCAGCTCCCGGCCGCCGGACGTCCAGTGCTGCGCCGTGCGGTAGCGCTCCAGGTCGTCGTGCAGCTCGCGCGCCGTCTGGTAGCGCTGCGCGGGGTCCTTCGCCAGGCACTTGAGCAGGATGCGCTCCAGGTCCGGCGGGAAGCCCGGGGCCACGTGCGACGGCGGCGGCACGTCCCCCGCCGACGCGGCCATGATGGTGGCCTCCATGGAGTCGCGCTTGAACAGGCGGCGCCCGGTGGACGCCTCGTAGAGCACGATGCCCAGCGAGTACAGGTCCGAGCGGTGGTCCAGCTCCCGGTTCGTTATCTGCTCCGGGGACATGTACGCGTACTTGCCCTTCACCACCCCGGCCACCGTGCGCTCCAGGTTCACGGAGCTCTTCACGATGCCGAAGTCCGCCAGCTTCACGATGCCGTCGCGCGACACCAGCACGTTGCCCGGCGTGATGTCCCGGTGCACCAGCTTCAGCGGCGTCCCGTCCGACAGCGTCTTCGCGTGCGCGTACGTGAGCGCGTCCGACATGGCCAGGCCCACGTCCACCGTCACCCGGGGCCCCAGCGGGATGTGGGCCGCCGCCGCGTGCCGCATGATGCGGTCCAACGACTGGCCCTGGATCCACTCCATCGCCAGGTAGTACTGACCGTCTATCTTCCCGAAGTCGAACACCTGCACGATGTTCGGGTGCGTGAGCAGCGCCGCCACCTTCGCCTCGTCCGCGAACATCCGCGCGAAGGGCTCCAGGTTCGCGTACTCCGGCAGGATGCGCTTGATGACGCACGCCTTGGAGAAGCCGTCCGGCCCGTCAATGGTCGCCAGGAACAGGTGCGCCATCCCGCCCGTGGCGAGCCGCTGCACCATTCGGTACTTCCCGAAGAGGATGTCCACCCCGGGCGCGGCCGGCATGGGCGTCGCGGTATCAACCCTGTCCAAATTGTACTCCCGGGACGGAACTCGCAATTCCCGGAAGATACCTATGCCGAGACCTCCCCACAAGTTTCGCACAACGTGTCAACAGGTTTTACGGAGAATACACTTTAACAACGTGATGGATCGCCGACACACGGGGCGTCCGGCATATCCTCCGGGTCCTCAAGCGCATGGCGACCCTCCCTTCCAACGCCCCGTCCCCGCTGGCCGCTCCCCGTCCGCTGTCCGCCCGGGACATCCGCACCCTGGGCCTGGCGGCGCTGGGGGGCGCGCTGGAGTTCTATGACTTCATCATCTTCGTGTTCTTCACGGCGGTGATGGGGAAGCTGTTCTTCCCACCGGAGACGGCGGACTGGCTGCGGCAGCTGCAGACGTTCGGGCTGTTCGCGGCGGGGTACCTGGCGCGTCCGTTGGGCGGCATCGTGATGGCGCACTTCGGGGACCGGACCGGGCGCAAGCGGATGTTCACGTTGAGCGTCTTCCTGATGTCGGTGCCCACGCTGTGCATGGGCCTGTTGCCCACGTTCGCCACGGCCGGGTACGCGGCGCCGCTCATGCTGCTCGCGCTGCGGCTGTTGCAGGGTGCCGCGGTGGGCGGCGAGGTGCCGGGCGCGTGGGTGTTCGTCTCCGAGCACGTGCCGGAGCGCCGCGTGGGCCTGGCGTGCGGGACGCTCACCTCCGGGCTCACGCTGGGCATCCTGTTGGGCTCGCTGGTGGCCACCGCGGTCAACACCGCGTTCACGCCGGAGCAGGTGCTGGCGTACGGGTGGCGATTTCCCTTCGTGGTGGGCGGCGTGTTCGGCTTCTTCGCCGTGTTCCTGCGCCGCTGGCTCCAGGAGACGCCCGTCTTCGAGGAGATGCGCCAGAAGAAGGCGCTGGTGCGCGAGCTGCCGCTCAAGGCCGCGCTCCGGGGCCACGCGCCCGCTGTCGTGGTGTCCATGCTGTTCACCTGGGTGCTCACCGCGGGCATCGTGGTGGTCATCCTGATGACGCCCACGCTGATGCAGCAGCTGCACGGCATCCCGCCCGCGAAGGCGCTGGCGGCCAACAGCGTGGCCACGCTCACGCTCACGGTGGGCTGCATCTGCTACGGGCTGCTCGCGGACCGGCTGGGGTCCACGCGGGCCATGGCCATCGGCTCGGGGATGCTGCTGGTCGCCGCGCAGCTGTTCTACCGGGGCGTGGCTGCCGCGCCGGAGCACCTGGTGCCGCTCTACGCGGGCGTGGGGTTCTGCGTGGGCGTGGCCGGCGTGGTGCCCGCGGTGATGGTGCAGGCCTTCCCCCCGGCGGTGCGCTTCTCCGGCCTGTCGTTCTCCTACAACGTGGCGTACGCGCTGTTCGGCGGCCTCACGCCGCTCGCCGTCACGCTGGCCCTGAAACAGAGCCCGCTCGCGCCCGCGCACTACGTCTCTTCGGTGTGCGCGGTGGGGCTGGTGGTGTCGTTGCTGCGCTTCCGGGGCTTCAGCGCCCGCGCTCCGGACGGGCATCCCGCGCCGTCCCCCTGACGCCCGTCCGCCCACCAGGCTGCCAGGGGTGTTGACGGATAGCCGACAGATGGGACGCGCGAGTTTACGAAGCCAACCCCGTCCGGGGCGCGTCGGCTATGCGGAGGGGGCTTTGGACATGCCCTGTTCCCCTCCCGTGCGCACCTTGTCCCGGCGCGTTCTTCCGAACGGCGGAAGCCCGCGCGCTTTGCCTTGCCCTCGCCGTCCGACGGACCCTGAATGCCCAGCAGCAAGCCTCCTCTCTTCCAGAGCGGCATCCCCAGCTTCGACGTCCTCCTGGGCGGAGGCATTCCCGCGCGCCAGTCCTTCATCGTCACCGGCACGCCGGGGTCGGGCAAGACGGTGCTGTGCAGCCAGGTGGCCTTCGCGGCCGCGGCGCGCGGCACGCCCGTGGTGGTCGTCACGGTCACCTCGGAGCCCCACGACAAGCTGATGGAGGCGCTGTCCGCCTTCTCCTTCTTCCAGCCGGAGCTGCTGGGCGAGAAGCTCTTCCTCATCAGCGCCTACTCCGCGCTCAAACGGGGCCCCAAGGAGGCCCGGGAGCTGATCCTCCAGACGGTGCGCGAGCGCGGCGCGGCCATGCTCTTCATCGACGGGCTTCGCTCCATCCGGGACCTCTGGCAGGACGAGGCGCGGCTGCGCGAGTTCCTCTACGAGCTGGGCATTGGCCTGGCCGCCTGCAACTGCATTGGCCTGTTCACCACGGAGTACCCGCTGGGGCGCTTGATGGAGCTGCCGGAGGCCACCACGGTGGACGGCATCGTGGCGCTGTCCGTCCAGCCTCACGGCTCCCGCCGGGTGCGCCGGGTGGAGGTGGTGAAGCTGCGCGGCCGGCCCCACCTCGCCGGTGAGCACCCCATGCTCATGCGCAAGAGCGGCGTGGAGTTCCTCCCGCGCCTGGAGGCCGTCCCCCTGGAGATCCGGGACGAGCCGCCCACGCTCAAGCGCATGGGGTTCGGGCTTCCAGAGCTGGACGCGCTGACGCACGGAGGGCTCCCGGAGCTCAGCACCACGATGCTCGCGGGGAGCATGGGCATTGGAAAGACGCTGGTGGCACTGCACTTCGCCGCGGATGGCGCGCGCCACGGGCAGAAGTCGCTCTTCGTCTCCTTCTTCGATGCCCCGGCCATGCTCCGGGCCCGCGCCCAGCGCGTGGGACTGGACGTGGCCCCGCTCCTGGATGACGGACGGCTGACGCTGCGCTTCCTGCCGCCCATGGAGTCGGAGGCGGACGAGATCATCCGGGACCTGCTGGAGCAGGTGGACGCGCTCGGCATCCGGCGGCTGGTGCTGGACGGGCTCACGGAGCTGGAGCTGGCCATCCTGGACCCCATGCGGCGGCGCACCTTCCTGGCGTCGCTGGCGATGCGGCTGCGCATGCGGGGGGTCACCACCGTGTTCACCCGCGAGGTGTCGAAGATCGTGGGCACGGAGCTGGACTTCAACGACGCGCCCGTCGCCAGCCTGGGAGAGAACCTGCTGCTCCTGCGCTACGTGGAGCTGCACGGCCAGATGCACCGCCTGCTGTCCGTGCTCAAGATGCGCGACAGCGAATACTCCGCGGACCTGCGCGAGTTCCAGATCAACGACTCGGGCGTGAAGGTGCTCGCCCCGCTGCGCTCCGCCACGGGCCTGCTCACCGGACAGGCCCGGCCGCTGGGCACCACCATTGGAGGAGTGGGTGAATGAGCCTGGTGCTCATCGCGGAGGATGAAGAGGCGCTCCTGGAGGTCTTCTCCGAAGTGGTGGAGGACCTGGGCCACCGCGTGATCCGCGCGCACAACGGCGAGGAGGCGCTGCTGCTCGCCCGCACGGAGACGCCGGACCTGGTGGTGAGCGACCACATGATGCCGCGCAAGACGGGCATGCAGCTCTTGCACGCCATGCGCGCGGAGCCCACCCTGTCGGACGTGCCCTTCCTGCTCCTGAGCGCGGCGCGGCCTCAGGGGCGTGAAGCCGCGCAGACGTTCCTGGCGAAGCCCGTGGACCTGTCCACCTTCGAGCACGCGGTGAGCAGCGCGCTCCAGAACCACCAGGCCGCCCGCCAGGAAGGGCCCCCCGCCGCGCGCGAGGCCCCCAACACGCTGAGCCTGGCCCGCGAGGAGATGCTCAACTGGGTGGCGCACGAGCTGAAGACGCCGCTCAGCTCCGCGAGGCTCAACACGCAGCTGCTCCTGCGCAAGGTGCAGAAGCGCGGCATCGACGACGAGCGCCGCTCCGCGGAGGCCGTCCTGCGCCAGTTGGACCGGATGAACGGGCTGGTGACGTCCATCCTGGACGCCTCGCGGCTGGCGGACGGGAAGCTGGAGCTGAAGCTGGCGGCCACGGAGCTGACGCCGTTCCTCCAGGAGCTCGTCCAGGAGTGGCGCGAGCTGCAACCGGAGATGGACTTCTCCCTGCACGCCCTGGATCCGGTGGAGCCGCTGATGCTGGACGCGGAGCGGCTGCGCCAGGTGCTCAACAACCTGCTGTCCAACGCGGTGAAGTACAGCGGCACGTCGCGCCACGTGGAGATGGGCGTGACGCTCAACCCGGGCCTCGTCCTCGTCCACGTGCGCGACTGGGGCGTGGGCATTCCCGCCAACGCCCTGCCCCACGTCTTCGACCGCTTCCAGCGCGCGGACGAGGACCGCGGGCGCGGCCACGGCCTGGGCCTCTTCATCGCCGCCGCGCTCGCCAGGCTGCACGGCGGCTCGCTCTCCGCACGCTCCACCCTGGGTGAAGGCTCCACCTTCACGCTGCGCCTGCCCCGGCGAAACTGAAGCATCACTGCACGTTTCCGCCGCAACTCCATCTAAACCAACCAGCTTGGAAGTCCGCGAACACCCGGCGCTCTCGGTGAATTAGAAAGCGAGTGTGTCCACGCCTCCTCCGTCCCGCCTGTCCTCGCTGCGCGTGCTCAGGCACCGCGACTTCGCCCTGCTGTGGAGCGGAGCGGCGCTGTCCAACATCGGCACGTGGATGGAGGTGCTGGCGCTGGGCGTGTACGTGACGAAGCTCACCGGCCGGGCGGAGTGGACGGGGGGCGTGGCGGCGCTGACGTTCCTGCCGGCCATCGTGCTGTCTCCGTTGGGAGGCGCGCTGGGGGACCGGTTCGACCGGCGCCGGGCGGTGGGCATGGGGGCGCTGGTGCAGATGCTGCTCGCGGGCACGCTGGCGGCGCTGGCCTTCAGCGGAAGGCTGACCGTGCAGTGGGTGGCGGTCATCTCCTTTCTCAATGGCTGCGCGGTGACCCTCTTCACGCCCGCGTACTCCGCGATGATCGCCGTGTCGGTGCCGAAGGAGGACCTGCACAGCGCGCTCAGCCTCAACGCCGCGCAGAACAACCTGGGCCGCATCTGCGGGCCCGCGCTGGGGGCGCTCGTCATCGCGCACGCGGACGTGTCCTGGGCGCTGCTCCTCAACGCGCTGTCCTTTGGCGCGGTGCTGCTGTCGCTCACGCAGGTGCGGGCCACGGCCGCGGGGAAGACGGCGGACTTCGGCGGCCTGTGGGCGGGCATCCTGCAGGGCTTCCGGGTGGCGCTCGCGGACGAGGCGCTGGTGGTGGCGCTGGGCGGCACGCTGGCCATCGCTGTATGCATCGCGCCCTTCACGGCGCTGGCGCCGGTGATGGCCATCCAGGTGTTCCAGCTGGACGCGGGCGCGACGTCGGTGCTCGTCACGTCGCAGGGCGTGGGCTCGCTGTTGGCGGCGCTGAGCGCGGGGGCGCTCACGGACCGGCTGGGCAAGGGGCGGCTGCTGGAAGTGGCCCTGCTTTTGATTGGCCCCACGGCGGCGGCGTACTGGCTGTCACCGTCGCTGCCGGTCGCGGCCGTCGCGGTGATGGCCTTGGGCGCGCTGTACATGCTGACGCTCACGGGGCTGTCCGCGCTGTGTCTGGCGCGCGTGTCCAACGAGCTCCAGGCGCGCATCGCCAGCCTCAGCGCGATGCTGCTCTTCGTGGGCTTCACGTTGGGCGTGTGGTTGCAGGGCGCGCTGGGAGACCGCTGGGGCATCCGGTGGGTCACCGCGAGCGCGGCCCTGGGGTTCTTCGTCCTCGCCGTGCTGTTGCGCGCCCTGCGCTCGCGCGGCTTCGCCGCCTTCGAAGTGTAACGGAGCCATTCCGATGACGACCTCCTCGCCGGCCACGCCGGGGAAGAAGCGCGCCCCGCTGCCCCTCGTCTCCCGCGCGCAGGCGCTGCCGCTGTCCTTCATGCAGCAGCGCGTGTGGTTCCTGGCGCAGCTGGAGGGCACGAGCGCCACGTACAACGTCTACTTCTTCGTGCGGCTGCAAGGGGCGCTGGACGCGGGCGCGCTGGAGCGCGCGCTCCAGGCGGTGGTGGCCCGGCATGAATCGCTGCGCACCACGTTCGCCGCCGTGGACGGCCAGCCGGTGCAGCGCATCGCTCCGGCGCTGGAGGTGCCCCTGCGCGGGGTGGACCTGTCCACGCACGGGGATGCGCGTGAGCGCGCCCTTCGTGAGTGCGCGGAAGCCGAGGCCCGCCGGCCCTTCGACCTGGAGCGCGGGCCGCTGGTGCGGACCACGCTGGCGCGGCTCGCTCCGGACGAACACGCGCTGCTCTTCGTCACGCACCACATCGTCTGCGACGCGGTGTCGCTGGGGTGGATGGCGAACGAGCTGAGCGCGCTCTACACCGCCTTCACGCGCGACGAGCCGCCCCGCCTTCCGGAGCTGCCCGCGCAGTACGCGGACTTCGCGCACTGGCAGCGCCAGACGCTCACGGGCGACTTCCTGGAGGCGGAGCGCGCGTGGTGGAAGGAGCGGCTCTCGGGAGCGCCGCCCGCGCTGGAGCTGCCCACGGACCGGCCCCGCCCGCCGCGCCAGACGTCGCGGGGCGCGGTGTACTGCCTGCCCATGTCTCCGGCCCTGGCCACGGGCATCCGCGAGCTGAGCCGCAAGGCGGCCGTCACGCCGTACATGGCGCTGCTGGCGGCGTTCCAGGTGCTGCTGCTGCGCTACAGCGGGCAGGAGGACCTGGTGGTGGGAACGCCCGTGGCGGGGCGCGGCCGTCGCGAGGTGGAGCGGCTCATCGGCTTCTTCGCCAACACGCTGGCGCTGCGGCTGGACGCGTCCGGCGACCCGACGTTCCTCGCGCTGCTCGCCCGCGTGCGCGACGTGTGCCTGGGCGCGTACGCGCACCCGGACATGCCCTTCGAACAGCTGGTGGACCTGCTGGTGCCCCAGCGCGACCCCAGCCGCTCTCCGTTGTTCCAGGCGATGTTCGTGCACGTGAACTCGCCGTGGGCCGCGCTCAAGTGGCCCGGCCTCGCCGTGACGGAGGTGGACTTCGAGCCCGGCGTCGCGCGCTTCGACCTCACCCTCTTCCTCTACGAGGACCCCAGCGGAATGGAGGCCCGGTGGGAGTACAACGCGGACCTCTTCGACGAGGCGACGGTGGCGCGCATGGCCGCGCACTATGCGCGCCTGCTGGAGGGCGCCGTCGCCCGGCCGGAGGCTCCTGTCTCCGCCCTTCCCCTGCTGACGCCGCGCGAGCGGGAGCGCGCGGTGGCGGACTGGAACGACACCTTCGCGCAGGTGCCGGTGCGCTCCGGCGTGCACGCCCTCTTCGAGGACAGCGTGCGCAGGAGCCCGGACGCGGTGGCGGTGCGCTTCGGAGACGCGCACCTGACGTACGCGGAGCTGGAGGCCCGGGCGAACCGGGTGGCCCATGCGCTGCGGGCGCGCGGCGTGACGCCGGACACGGCGGTGGGGCTGTGCGTGGACCGCTCGCTGGAGCTGGCGGTGGGTGTGCTGGGCATCCTCAAGTCGGGGGCGGCCTACTGCCCGTTGGATCCAGCCTATCCGCCGGAGCGGCTGGCGCTGATGCTCCAGACGTCGCGCGCGAAGGTGCTCGTCACGCGGCGCTCGCTGGCGTCCAGCCTGCCGGAGGACGGCGTGGAGCGGCTGTTCCTGGAGGACGACCTCGGAACGCCCTCGACAGCGCCCGAGCCCGTGGGCGGGCCGGACACGCTGGCCTACGTCATCTTCACGTCCGGCTCCACGGGCGTGCCCAAGGGCGTGGCGATGCCGCACCGCCCGCTGCTCAACCTCATCCAGTGGCAGGTGCGCCGCTCCGCCGCGTCCCGGGGGCGCACGCTCCAGTTCTCCGCGCTGAGCTTCGACGTATGCTTCCAGGAGATGCTGCCCACCTTCGCCGCGGGCGGCGAGCTGGTGCTCATGCCGGAGGACACGCGGCGCGACGGCCGGGCCCTGCTCACGCTGATGCGCGCGCATGGCGTGGAGCGCATCTTCCTGCCCTTCGTGGCGCTCCAGCACCTGGCGGAGGTGGCGGACGCGGAAGGGCTGGTGCCCACGTCACTGCGGGAGATCAACACCGCTGGCGAGCAGCTGCGGATGACGCCCGCGCTGCGCAGGCTGCTCCACGCGCTGGACGGGTGCGTGCTGGACAACCACTACGGCCCCACGGAGACGCACGCTGCCACCGCCCACGCGCTGAAGGGGAACCCGGACGCGTGGCCGGACCTGCCGCCCATTGGCCGCACCATCACCAACGCGCGGACGTACCTGCTGGACGCGCGCGGCGAGCCGGTGCCGGTGGGCGTCGCGGGCGAGCTGTTCATCGGAGGAGCGGGACTGGCGCGGGGCTACCTGCACCGGCCGGACCTCACGGCGGAGCGCTTCGTGCCGGATCCGCTGAGCCCGCAGCCGGGCGCGCGGAGGTACCGCACCGGTGACTTCGCCAGGTACCTGCCGGACGGCACGCTGGAGTTCCTGGGCCGGCGCGACGCGCAGGTGAAGCTGCGCGGCTACCGCATCGAGCTGCCAGAGGTGGAGGCGGCGGTGGCGAGGCTGACGGGCGTGAAGGACGTGGCGGTGGTGGCCCGCGAGGACCCGGCCCGGGGCAAGCACCTGGTGGCCTACGTGGTGACGCAGCCAGGGGCGGCCGTGGATGCCAGCGAGCTCAAGGCGGCGCTGCGCGAGCGGCTGCCGGAGTACATGGTGCCCGCGGCCTTCGTGCTGCTGGATGCGTTCCCGCTCACGCCCAGCGGGAAGCTGGACCGCCGCGCCCTGCCGGCCCCGGACGACGACGCGGAAGCAGCCCGGGACTTCGTGGCCCCGCGCACGCCGCTGGAGACAGAGGTGGCGGCCGTCTTCGCCTCGCTGCTGCAACTGCCGCGCGTGGGCGCGCACGGCCACTTCTTCGAGCTCGGCGGCCACTCGCTCCTGGCGACGCAGGTGACGTCGCGGCTGCGCGACCGGCTCCAGGTGGACCTGTCCGTGCGCGCGCTGTTCGCCTTCCCCACGGTGGAGGAGCTGGCGGAGTACCTGGCCTCGCTGAAGCCGGAGGCGGATCAGGTCGCGGAGCCGCCGCTAGAGCCCCGCCCACTTGGAGAGACGCCGCCCCTGTCCTTCGCGCAGGCGCGCCTGTGGTTCCTCACGCGGATGGATCCGGACGGGTTCTCGTACAACCTTCCCTGGTTCACACGCTGGACGGGGCCCCTGGACGCGGACGCGTTGGAGCGGAGTCTTCAGCGACTGGTCCAGCGTCACGAGGCGCTGCGCACGACCTTCGTGGAGCACCAGGGCCAGCCGGTGCAGCGCATCGCTCCGGCGCTGGACGTGCCCCTGCGCCGCGAGCAGGTGCCTTCGACAGAAGCGCTCACGCTCCGGGCGGAGGCAGAGGTGCGCCGTCCCTTCGACCTCGCCGAGGGGCCCCTGCTGCGCGCGACGCTGGTGCGTGTGGGTGACGGGGACCAGGCCCTGCTCATCACGCTGCACCACATCATCTGCGACGGCTGGTCGCTGGGCGTGATGGAGCGCGAGCTGACGGCGCTCTACCGCGAGGAGACGGGCGGATCCGCGGCGGAGCTGCCCGCGCTGCCGCTTCAGCCCGCGGACTTCGCGCGCTGGCAGCGCCTGGCGTGGGTGGGCGCGACGGTGGATGAGCGGCTCGGCTGGTGGAAGGCCCGGCTCCAGGATGCGCCTCCCGCCCTGATGCTGCCCACGGACCTGCCGCGTCCTGCGGTGCAGACCTTCGAGGGCGCGCACCTGGCATGGAAGGCCTCGCCCGCGCTGTCCCGGGCCGTGGAGTCCCTGGGCCAGCGCCACGGCGTGACGCCCTTCATGCTGCTGCTGGCGGGCTTCCACGCCCTGCTCTCCCGCTACAGCGGGCAGGCCGACCTCGTCATCGGCGCGCCGCTCGCGGGCCGTCAGCGGCAGGAGCTGGAAGGCCTGGTCGGCTTCTTCATCAACACGGTGCCCCTGCGGCTCACCGCGAACCGGGACACGAGCTTCCACGAGCTGGTGGGGCTCGCGCGCGACGTGACGCTGGAGTCCTTCGCCCACCAGGACCTGCCCTTCGAGCAGCTGGTGAATGTGCTCCAGCCCGAGCGCGACGCCAGCCGCGCGCCGCTGTTCCAGGTGATGTTCGTCCTCCAGAACGCCGGAGGCGCTCCGGCGCGGGCCCTGCCGGAGCTGGCCGTGGAGCCGCTGGACGTGGAGACGGGGATGTCGAAGTTCGACCTCACCCTCTTCGCGCAGGAGGCCCAGGAGGGCCTGGGCTTCCTCTGGGAGTACAACACCGCCCTCTTCGAGGAGGCGACGGTGGCGCGCATGGCCGCGCACTACACGCGCCTGCTGGAGGCCGCCGTCTCCGACTTCGAGCGGCCCCTCTCCCGCATCCCCCTGCTCTCCGAGGACGAGCGTCAGCAGCTGCTGGTGTCCTGGAACGACACCCACGCGGATTATCCGCGAGCTGCGTCGCTGCCCTCCCTCGTCGAAGCGCATGCCGCGCGCGCGCCGCTCGCCATCGCGGTGTCGTTTGAAGGCAGCCACCTGACATACGCGGAGCTGGATGCCCGCGCGAACCAGCTCGCGCATCACCTGCGAGGACTGGGCGTGGGCGCGGGCACCCCGGTGGGCCTGTGCACCGGCCGCTCGCTGGAGATGGTGGTGGCCACGCTGGCCATCCTCAAGGCCGGGGGCGCCTACGTCCCGTTGGATCCGTCCTACCCTGCCGAGCGCCTCCTCTTCATGGCCCGGGACACG
The DNA here is from genome assembly GCF_003611685.1 of Corallococcus sp. CA049B. NCBI lineage: Bacteria > Pseudomonadati > Myxococcota > Myxococcia > Myxococcales > Myxococcaceae > Corallococcus > Corallococcus sp. CA049B. The sequence goes on from NZ_RAWC01000019.1 coordinate 34,179, forward strand.
CGGCTGCCGGTGCTGCTCGTCCAGCCGGGGCAGGAAGAGAAGCTCGCGGCGTTGGAGGCACGTGTGGTGGTGCTGGAGCCGTCGTGGCGCCCGTTCGCGGGGGAGTCCACGCAGGCGCCGCGCATCCACGTGCCTCCCGAGGCGCTGGCCTACGTCATGTACACGTCCGGCAGCACCGGCCGGCCCAAGGGCGTGTGCATCCCGCATCGGGGCGTGGTGCGGCTGGTGACGGGCGTGAACTACGCGCGGTTCGGGCCGGAGGAGGTGCTGCTCCAGCTGGCGCCCATCTCCTTCGACGCGGCGACGCTGGAGCTGTGGAGCGCGCTGCTGCACGGCGCGAAGCTGGTCGTCTTCCCGGCGCACCCGCCGTCGCTGGAGGAGCTGGGTGCGACGCTGGAGCGCGAGGGCATCACCACGCTGTTCCTCACCACCGCGCTGTTCGAGCAGATGGTGATGTCGCAGCCCCGCGCGCTCGCGCGCGTACGGCAGGTGTTGACGGGCGGAGACGTGATGTCCCCGGTGGCCGCGCGGAGACTCCTGGAAGAGGGCCAGCTCATCGTCAACGCCTATGGCCCCACGGAGAACACGACCCTTTCGACCGCGCACCGGCTGACCGTCCCCGCGGATGCGCGGGCCCCCATTCCCATCGGTGCCCCCATCGCCAACTCGCAGGCCTACGTGCTGGACGCGCTGGGCGCCCCGGCTCCCGTGGGCGTGGCGGGCGAGCTGTACGTGGGCGGTGACGGTCTGGCGTGGGGCTACCTGCACCAGCCCGCGCTGACGGCGGAGCGCTTCGTCCCGCATCCGTTCAGCACCACGCCAGGAGCGCGGCTGTATCGCACGGGTGACCGCGCGAGGTGGCGCGCTGACGGCATGCTCGACTTCCTCGGCCGGAACGATTCGCAGGTGAAGGTGCGCGGCTTCCGCATCGAGCCGGGAGAAATCGAAACCGCCCTCAAGGACTCGGTGGGCGTCACGGACGCGGTCATCGCCGTGCGCGAGGACGTCCCCGGCGACAAGCGCCTGGTGGCCTACGTCGTCGGCGCGGAGGTGGAGCCGGTCGCGCTGCGCACCCGCCTCGCCGCGAAGCTGCCGGGGCACATGGTGCCCTCCGCCATCGTGAAGCTGGAGCAGCTGCCGCTCACGCCTTCGGGGAAGGTGGACCGCAAGGCCCTGCCCGCACCGGACGCGGGCGGGAGCAAGGACACCTACGTCGCGCCGCGTGAGGGCTGGGAGTCCCTGGTCGCGGAGCTGTGGGCGCCGCTCCTGAACGTGAGCCGCGTGGGCGCGCACGACCACTTCTTCGAGCTGGGAGGCCACTCGCTGCTGGCCACGCGCGTGGTGTCGCGCCTGCGGGATGTGCTCCAGCAGGACGTCCCCGTGCGCCTGCTCTTCGAAGCGCCCACCGTGGCCCGCTTCGCCGAGCGACTGGAGGCCTTGAAGAAGGGAGGCCATGGGCCGCCGACGCCCCCCATCGTCGAGGTGTCGCGCGAGCAGCCACTGCCGCTGTCCTTCGCGCAGCAGCGCCTGTGGTTCCTCGCGCGGCTGGATCCAGAGGGGTACGCGTACAACGTGCCCTTCTTCTTCCAGTTGGAGGGGCCACTGGAGGCCCGCGCGCTGGAGGCCGCGTTGGATGCGCTCGTCCAGCGCCACGAAGCCCTGCGCACCACCTTCTCCGAAGCGCACGGCCAGCCCGTGCAGCACGTCCGCGCGCATCAACCCCTGACGCTCGCGCTGGGGGAGACTTCGGAGGAGGCGCTCCGTCAGCGCGCGGAAGCAGAGGTGCGCAAGCCCTTCGACCTGGAGCAGGGCCCCCTCGTGCGCGCCACGCTGGTGCGCACCGCGCCGGGGCGTCACACGCTGCTGCTGGTCATGCACCACATCGTCTGTGACTTCTGGTCCATCGACATCCTGGTGCGTGAGCTCAAGGCCCTCTACGCCGCCAGCCTGCGGCACGAATCCCCGGCCCTGCCCCAGCACCCCGTGCAGTACCCGGACTTCGCCGCCTGGCAGCGGCAGGTGATGCAGGGAGAGACCCTGGAGGCGCAGCGCACGTGGTGGAAGCAGCACCTCGAGGGTGCTCCGCCCACGTTGGACCTGCCCACGGACCGGCCGCGTCCGCCCGTGCAGTCCTTCAAGGGCCTCCAGTTCTCACGCCCACTGCCAGCTTCTCTGCCCGCCGCCATCCAGTCACTGGCGCGCGATGCGGGTGTCACGCCCTTCATGTTGCTGCTCGCGGGCTTCCACGCGCTGCTCGCCCGTCACAGCGGCCAGGAGGACATCGTCGTCGGCACGCCCATCGCCGGGCGCGGCCGTCGTGAAGTGGAGAACCTCATCGGCTTCTTCACCAACACCCTCGCCCTTCGCGTGGACGCCTCCGGCGCGGAGAGCTTCCGCGCGCTGCTGGGCCGTGTCCGCGAAGCCTGCCTTGGTGCCTACGCCCACCAGGACATGCCCTTCGAACAGCTCGTCGATGCGCTCGTCCCCTCGCGGGACCTGAGCCGTTCGCCGCTGTTCCAGGTGATGTTCGTCTTCCAGAACGCCGGAGCCCCCTGGGAGCTGCCCGGTGTCTCCGTGCGGGCGCTGACCTTCGAACCCGGCATGGCCAAGTTCGACCTCACCCTCTTCGTGCGCGAGTCGCCCGAAGGCTGGTCGAGCGCCTGGGAGTACAACACCGCCCTCTTCGACGAGGACACGGTCGCGCGCTTCGCGGACCACTACACGCAGCTCCTCGAAAGCGCGCTCGCGGCACCGGACGCCCCGCTGGCCACGCTGCCCCTGCTCACCGGCGCGGAGCAACGGCAGCTCGCGCAGTGGACGCTCCAATCCGTGCCCTACCCCGCCGTGCCTGGCGTCCACGCCTTCTTCGAGGCCACGGCCACGCGCACGCCGGATGCCATCGCGGTGCGCTTCGGTGAGCAGGCACTCACCTACGGAGAGCTGGAGCGGCGCTCCAACCAGCTGGCGCACCACCTGCGCCGGCAGGGAGTGAGCGCCGACGTCCGCGTGGGCATCCATCTGCACCGCTCGCTGGAGCTGGCAGTGGCCGTGCTGGGAACGCTCAAGGCAGGGGGCGCCTACGTGCCGTTGGATCCGGCCTATCCGCCGGAGCGGCTCACCGCGATGCTCCAGGCGTCGGGGGCGGCGGTGCTGCTCACGTCGCAGGCCCTGCGCGGCGTCCTGGCCAGCGGCACCGCGCTGTCGCTGGAGCTCGACACGCAGGCGGACCTCCTCGCCCGCGAGTCCGACGCGCGTCCCGCCCCCGTGGGCAACGCGCAGGCGCTCGCCTACGTCATCTTCACCTCCGGCTCCACCGGCACGCCCAAGGGCATCGCGATGCACCGCGAGGCGCTGGTGAACCTGCTCCACTGGCAGCTGGGAGACTCGGTGGCGCCCGGGGCGCGCACGCTCCAGTTCTCCGCGCTGAGCTTCGACGTGTCCTTCCAGGAGCTGTTCGCGACCTGGGCCGCGGGCGGCGAGCTGGTGCTGCTCACCGACGAGGTCCGCCGCGACGCAAGTCAGCTCCTCGCGCTGCTGGAGGGCGCGGGCATCGAGCGGTTCTTCATGCCCTTCGTCGCGCTCCAGAACCTGGCGGAGGTGGCCGAGCGCGAGGGCACCTTCCCCACGCGCGTCCGGGAGATCATGGTCGCGGGCGAGCAGTTGCGCATGACGCCCGCGATCCGCCGCTTCATGAAGCGCACGGGCGCCGTGCTGCACAACCACTATGGGCCCTCCGAAGCCCACGCGGTGACGTCGCTGTCGCTGAAGGGCGACCCGGCGGCGTGGCCGGACCTGCCCTCCATTGGCAAGCCCCTGAGCAACGTGGCCATCCACGTGCTGGACGCGCACCTGCGCCCGGTGCCGCGAGGCGTGACGGGCGAGCTGTACGTGGGCGGCGTCCAGGTCTGCCGCGGCTACCTGGAGCAGCCCGGCCTCACCGCCGACCGCTTCATCCCCGACCCGCACAGCCCCACGCCGGGAGGCCGGCTGTACCGCACGGGCGACTGGGCCCGGTTCCTGCCGGACGGCACGCTGGAGTACCTCGGACGGCGCGACGCCCAGGTGAAGGTGCGCGGCTTCCGCATCGAGCTGGGAGAGATCGAAGCGGCGCTGGCGCAGCACCCGACGGTGCGGGACTGCATCGTCGACGCGAGGGACGACAGCAGCGGTCAGAAGTGGCTGGTGGCCTGGGTGGTGGGCGCCGCCGGGAAGGCACTGGACGTCGGCGCGCTGCGGAGCTTCCTCCAGCAGCGGCTGCCGGAATACATGGTGCCCGCGCGCTGGGTCCCGCTGGAGCAGTTCCCACTGACGCCCTCGGGCAAGGTGAACCGCAAGGCGCTGCCCGCGCCCGAGGGAGGCCGTGAAGCCACGCGGGCCCTGGTGGCGCCCCGGACGCCGCTGGAGCTGCGGCTCGTGCGCATCTGGGAGGAGGTCCTGGGCGTGCATCCCATTGGCGTGCGCGACAACTTCTTCGAGCTGGGTGGGCACTCGCTGCTGACCTTGCGGTTGCAGTCCGCCATCCGCGCCAGGCTGGGCCGTCCGCTGCCCGTGGCGGCGCTCTTCCAGAACGCGACCGTGGAGCACCTGGCGGGCCTGCTCCGTGACGACGCCGCGCCGTGGACGCCCCTCGTCGCGCTCCAGGAGGGCCAGGAAGGCGCGCGTCCCTTCTTCTGCGTCCACGCGGTGGGAGGCAACGTCGCGCCCTACGCGGAGCTGGCCCGTGCGCTGGGGCCAAAGCAGCCCTTCTACGGACTCCAGGCCCGCGGCCTGGACGGCGCGGAGCCCCCCTGCGGATCCATTCCGGAGATGGCGGCCCTCTACGTGCGCGCCATACGCGAGGTCCAACCGCACGGCCCCTATCTGCTGGGCGGCTGGTCCATGGGCGGCAGCGTCGCGTGGGAGATGGCCCACCAGCTGCGGCGTGAAGGTGAGACGGTGGCGCTGCTCGCGCTGCTGGACACCTCCGCGAGCCTGCACTCGGGCAACCCGGAGGACGCGAACGCGAAGGCGCGGCTGAGCGCGATGTTCCTGGAGGATCTGCTGCGCGCCTCGGGCCAGCCGCTGCCGCCGAACGAAGGGCTCTCCCCGCACCAGTGGCTGGAGGCGCTGGAGCAGGCCAGCCAGCCCCTGCTCGCGGCGGAGCAGCCGCTGCGCGAGATGCGCCACGCGTTCGAGGTCCACCTGCACGCGGCCTGGGTCTACGCACCGCCTCCGGCCAGCGGGCCCTTCACCGTGTTCGAAGCGGAGGACTCACGCTGGGACCACGGCTGGGCCGCCTACGCGCCTGGCGGGCTGGACGCGCACCCGGTGCCCGGCGACCACTACTCCTTCCTGAAGCCACCCCACGTCCAGGTGCTGGCCGACAGGCTGCGCGACGCGCTCGCGAAGGCCCAGGAGCGCTGACAGCGGTCACGGGCGCGGGGCGCCTCGGACAAAGACGGACCACCCGGTGGGATTGATGGGCACGGGCACGAAGGCTTCCGCGCCCGGTGTCTCGCGGGTCGCGCGGATGAGGTGGGCGGTCCGGGCCCAGTCGCGCTCGCGGCCCCACGGCTCGAAGGCCCACCGTGGATAGGCCAGCACCATCACGGCGACACACAGGCCCGCGGCGAAGAGGGACCGGAACCTCGCCAGCGCCGCCACCCAGAGGACGACGCCCGCCGGGAGCGCGAACAGCATGTAGCGGTCCTCCACCACGCCCGGATCCCAGAACCTGCCGAACGTGGGGTAGTCGGCGGATCCGGAGCGCACGTACCAGGTGAGGGGGATCAACAGGAAGACGCACGCGCAAGCGGCCAGCAGCAACACGCGTGGACGCGCGGGCACCCGGCGAAGGCCCAGGACGAGCACGGCGATGAACCCGCACGCCACCAATATCCGGACCGCGAGCGGCCGGCGGAAGTAGGACAGCGTCCCTCCGTCGCCCAGCACCGGGTGCAGCACGTAGCGGACGTTGAACGTGTTCCAGAGGTGCTCGGCCATGCGGGAGAGCGGCCACTGGGCGAAGTCCGAAGCGGGCATGCCGGACTGACGGAAGAGCACCATGTTCACCCCCGCCGGCACCGTCAGCACCACCACCGCCAGCCCCTCCCAGAGCATTTCGAGCAAAGGCCGGCCGTCACGCCACCGCATCACGCCACGCAGCAGGAAGACCGGCGCGAGCAACACGCTCTCGCCCGCGCTCGAGGCCGCCGCGAGCAGCACCACGCCGTCGGCGATTCCCAGCGGCCGCTCCAGGTCCTGGAGCGCCACGAACATGGCCGCGTAGAAGAGGATGGAGTGGAGGTTGGCGAGGTTGCCCGTCACCTCCCACGTCCCCGGCAGGAAGCAGAACGCCATGGCGGCGAGCACGCGGACGCCGTCATGGGGCACCAGCCAGCGGAAGCGGATCCGCGCGATGAGCGCGAACACCGCCGCGTCGACGGCCAGGACGACGAACGCCAGCCCGAGCGCGAACGCCTCGATGGGCAGGAGCGACAGGCCCAGGGCCAGCAACCGGGGAACGATGTGCAGATAGCCCGCGTAGGGGATGAACGTGGCGCCCAGGCCGTGCGCGAGCGCATCCGTCAGGAACACCGCTCCGTCTTCCGCCCACAGGTGCGCCTGGACGAGCCGCGCGTGCGAGCGCAGCGCCAGCACCGCGAAGCACAACCCCAGCGCCGTCGCATACGGAGCGCGCAGGCGCTCCCACCCCAGGTTGATGGGACGACGGAGCAGCGGTCCCCACCGGGAGAATGAACCAGTCATCGCGAAAGCCCCCTATACCATTCGCACCGCGCCTGGGACGGCTCGCGGGGCACGACGGGGCCGGCACCGCGCCGGTCCCGCCTCCCGCCAGAGGCTACAGCGCTTCCAGCCGGAACTGCTGGCAGTCGTTGTTGGACCAGGTCCACTGCTGGAGCAGCGTGCCGTCACCGCTGCCCTGCTGGCAGCCCGTCACGTCCAGCACCTTGCCGCTGTGGCGCGCCTCCAGCCGGTGGTAGCCGTTGCCCAGCGCCACCGGCTTGAACTGCTGGTTGCTCCCGCCGCCGTAGGACCACTGCTGGAGCCCCGCGCCGTCCGCCGTGCTCACGTCCCGCACGTCCAGCGCCTTGCCGCTGTAGCGCGACACGAAGCGGTAGTAGCCGCTGTCCGTCGCCTCCATCGACCACTGCTGGCTGGTGCCCGTGTGGCAGGCCCACTGGTGGATGGTGGCGCCATCCGCCGTGCTGGGACCGTTGATGTCCACGCACCGGCCGGAGGCCTTGTTCACCAGCCGGTACGCCCCCGCGCCGCCCGTGCCCTGCGCCACGGAGTAGATGGCGTTGAGCAGCGACGTGCTCCCGGACGTGTCCTGGGACAGCTCCCAGATCATCACGCCGCCGTTCTGCTTCCCCAGCTGCGTCTTCGCCTGGATGGTCGCGATGCCGTTGTAATAGACGTCCCCCACGTTGTCCTTGTAGGGCGCCTGCGAGTCGCGAGCGACGAGCTCCGAATAGCCCACGTAGCTCGACGGTGAGCGCCCGTAGAACGGCACGCCCAGCACCGCCTTCGACGCCGGCAGCCCGCGCCCCTTCCAGTAGTTCAGCGACTGGACCGCCAGGTCATACGTCGAATGCGGCTGCCCGCCGTCGTAGGCCATGATGTTGAGGAAATCGACGTCGTTGAACACGGACGCCTGCACGCCGCCGCCCGTGTAGCCGTTGGCCACCACCGCCGCCGTGAGCAGCTTGCCCCGGCTGTGCATGGCCGTGCCCAGCTCGCGCATCAGCGCCGCGTAGTTGTTCCCCGACGTGCCGGGGTCCGGGTACTCCCAGTCGATGTCCACGCCGTCCAGCCCGGCCGCGTTCACGAAGTTCACCACCGTGTTCACGAACGCCGTGCGCGTGCCCGCGTTGGCCGACATCTGCTCGAAGGCGCTGTCGTTGCCGTCGTTCCAGCCGCCGACGGCGATGAGCACCTTCACGCCCTGCGCGTGCGCCTGCGTCACCAGCGAGCGCAGCCGCGCGTCAGAGCTGCTCACCCCCGTGAGCCCGCCGGACGCCGTGGGCAGCGCGAACGCGTAGTTGATGTGAGACAGCTTCGAGTACTGCAGCGCATTCACATCCCCCGCCCACGTCGGCAGGTAGCCCACCACCCGCGTCGACAGCGCGGCGGACTCCACCTTCCCCACCGGCTCCCCGGCGGCAGGCGCGTCCTCCGGGCCCGAGCAGCCTCCCAACGATGCGAGAAACACGGCGCCTAGCGCCCACGTCCGGAACGGCGTCGAGGTACGAGACACGGCAGACTCCTGCGAAGGGGTTGAACGGGCCTGACCCGTAAAACCCACTAAGCAGTTTTGTCCGGAAGACTCAACGACTCATCCGCTCAGCAGCACCGGCCGCCACCGGCGCGGTAGCGGGCCTGGAGGCGGTCGTTGAAAAACTCCGCGTAGGTCATCACTACCTTGTCCGGATGGTGACGGCGCATGTGGGCGACGTAGGTGTCGTAATCCGGCACGCCAATCATCGACCGCGCGGTGCGCACGGCCCGCCGCCAGCCGTGCTGGAGCGCCTGAACGAAGCCGCGCATCACGGCTTCACCGGGACGGCGGCGGCGGCCACGTAGGGCGTCTCGTGCGACGTGGGCACCGGCGAGCTCCGGGCGCGGAGCGCGGCGCGCAGGCCGAAGAGGAGGGTCGCCACCACCACCCCCATGAAGAACACGGTGAGGCCGGCATCCAGGTAGTCATTGTGGATGATGGCCTCCATCTCCTCCACGGACTTCGCGGGGGCGATGAGACGCCCTTCGGCCACCGCCTGGGAGAAGGCCCGCGCGTGGGCCACGAAGCTCACGCGCACGTCGCCGCCGAACACCTTCTGGAAGCCGGCGGTGAGCGTGCACAGCACCAGCCACGCGGCGGGGATGCCGGGCACCCAGACGTAGCGCTCGCGCTTCATCTTCACCAGCGCCACGCAGCCCAGCGTGAGCGCCACCGCGGCGAGCATCTGGTTGGCGATGCCGAACAGCGGCCACAGCGTGTTGATGCCGCCCAGCGGATCCACCACGCCCTGGTAGAGGAAGTAGCCCCAGGCGGCCACGCACAGCCCGGTGGCCAGCAGGTTCGCGCCCCAGGACTCCGTGCGCTTGAGCGGCGCGTACACCAGGCCCGCCAGCTCTTGAATCATGAAGCGCCCCACGCGCGTTCCGGCGTCCACGGTGGTGAGGATGAAGAGGGCCTCGAAGAGGATGGCGTAGTGGTACCAGAAGGCCATCATCCCCTGGCCGGACACCAGCCCGTGGAGGATCTGCGCCATGCCCACCGCCAGGGTGGGCGCGCCGCCCGCGCGGGACAAGATGGTCGTCTCACCGATGTCGCGCGCCGTCTGCTCCAGCACCTCCGGGGTGATGACGAAGCCCCACTGGCTGATCGTCGCCGCCGCCTGCGCCGCTTCGGTGCCGATGAGCGCCGCGGGCGAGTTCATGGCGAAGTAGACGCCCGGCTCCAGCACCGACGCGGCGATGAGCGCCATGATGGCCACGAAGGCCTCCATCAGCATGGCGCCGTAGCCCACGAGCTTCGCGTCGCCCTCCGTGGCGAGCATCTTCGGCGTGGTGCCGGACGCGATGAGTGAGTGCCACCCGGACACCGCGCCGCACGCGATGGTGATGAAGAGGAACGGGAAGAGGCTTCCGGAGAACACCGGCCCGGAGCCGTCCACGAACCGCGTCACCGCTGGCATCTTCATGTGCGGCGCCGCCAGGATGATGCCCACCGCCAGGAGCAGCACGGTGCCAATCTTGAGGAAGGTGGACAGGTAGTCGCGCGGCGCGAGCAGCAGCCACACCGGCAGCACCGCCGCGCAGAACCCGTAGCCGATGAGCAGCCACGCCAGCGTGCGGCTGTCGAAGGTGAACCCGGGGGCCCAGGTGGCGGACTCGGAGACCTGACCACCCAGCCAGATGCTGAGCATCAAGAGCACGAAGCCGACGATGGACACCTCCAGCACCTTGCCGGGCCGCACGTAGCGCAGGTACAGGCCCATGGCCACCGCGATGGGGATGGTCATCGCCACGGTGAAGGTGCCCCAGGGGCTGTGCGTCAGCGCCTTCACCACCACCAGCGCCAGCACCGCCAGGATGATCATCATGATCATCAGCACGCCCACCATGGCCGTCACGCCGGCCGCGGGCCCCAGCTCCATGCGCACCATGTCGCCCAGCGACTTGCCGTCGCGGCGCACGGACAGGAACAGCGCCACGAAGTCCTGCACCGCGCCGGCCACCACCACGCCCGCGAGGATCCACAGCGTGCCGGGCAGGTAGCCCATCTGCGCCGCCAGCACCGGGCCCACCAGCGGACCCGCGCCCGCGATGGCCGCGAAGTGGTGGCCGAACACGACCCACCGGTCCGTGGGCACGTAGTCCAGGCCGTCGTTGCGGCGCTCGGCGGGGGTGGCGCGCGAGGGGTCCACCTGGAGCGCTTTTTCGGCAATGAAACGGCCGTAGAAACGATATCCCAGCATGAAGACCGCGACCGAGGCGACCACCAGCCAGATGGCGCTGATGGACTCTCCCCGGTGCAGCGCCACCACGCCCAGACAGAAGGCCCCAGCCAGCGCCAGGGCCACCCATCCCAACTTCCGAGCGACTCCACCCATGATGTCTCCCATCAGCGGGCAGGCCACCCCCACCCCACGCGGGGTTTATAGCGCACGCCCCGCATCCTCCCGTCCCGCTCGCGGCGGGGTGTCGGGTGGTGGAGGAAGCTGGCGCGAGGCCGTTCTCTTCATCCTCGCGGGCCTGCTTGCCGCGTGCGCCACGCCGCACGCCGCGTCGAAGGCCAGCGCCTCGGACGCGCATGGCGTGTGGCGCTCGCGCGGGTACGGCTGGCTGCTCTCGGTGACGCCGGAGGGCCTGCGCCTGCACCATGAGACATCGGCGGGGTGTTATCCGGATCCGGCGACACCGGCGGAAGTGGAGGCGATGTTTCCCTTCCGGAATCCAGAGCGCGACGGGAAGACCCTGGTCCTCGCCGCCCAGAAGAACCGGTCGGACTACTGGTTCGACAGGCTGCCGGCCCTTCCCGCCGGCTGCGACGAGGTCCGCGCGTGGAGCGCCCGGGAGGTCTTCGACGTCTTCCGGGCGACCTTCGCGGAGCACTACGCCTATTTCCCGGAGCGTGGACCGGACTGGCTATCGCGCCTGGATGCCCAGCGCTCGCGGGTGACACCGGACATGGACAGCCGCGCGCTGTTCACCCTCTTCGCGGAAGCACTCCGTTCGCTGAACGACCCGCATGTGGAGCTGCTGGCAGACGAGGCCGCCGCGGACACACTGAAGTACGAGCCGCCCGCCACGGGCACCTTCGCCATGCTGGAACAGGCGGCCTCGGTCCTGGGCCGTCCACCGAAGGAGGTGCAGCGGGAATGGATGCGCGCCTATCGCGACGGCGTCCTCCAGACCGTGCTCCAAGGTGAAGGGCACGTCGCAGCGAACCAACGCGTCTTCTGGGGCTTCGCCGCGCCCCGCGTCGCCTACCTCAACGTGCTGACCATGGGCGGCTTCATCGACCCGGAGGAGGGCCAGACACCCACTTCGGCCGAGGAGCGCGCCGCGCTGGGACCGGTCCTGGACGAGGCGATGACGGCCTTCGAGGGAGCGGAGGCACTCATCCTGGACGTGAGCAACAATCGGGGAGGCTACGACAGCGTCGCCACCGACATCGCGGTTCGCTTCGCGTACAGGCGGCCCCGGGTCGCGTACTACAAGGAGGCGAAGGGCGCGAAGGACGCGCCCCTCCAGGCGTTCGTCGTGGGCCGCTGGCCGCTTCCGTCCTTCGAGGGGCCGGTCTACGTGGTGACGAGCGACGTCACCGTCAGCGCGGGCGAGGTCCTCGTGCTGGCCCTGCGCGCCCTGCCCCAGGTCACCCAGGTGGGGACCGCAACGCGAGGCGCGTTCTCCGACATGCTCGTCAAGCCGCTGCCCAACGGGTGGACGGTCACCCTGTCGAACGAGTTCTACACCAACCTGGAGCGGCAGAACTTCGAGGCCCGGGGACTGCCGCCCCAGCGTCCGCTGGACATCTTCAAGGGCGAGGACCTGTGGCACTCGCACGCGCGCGCCATCCGTGCGCTGGCGGATTCGCTGGTGCCCCCGGAGGCGAAGCCCACGCCGTAGGGAGCAATGAGAAGGAAGGCGCGAACCTCAAGCCCGGCGTGAAGGGCAAGGCGGACACGCCGGAGAAGCTGCGCCGCAAGGGCAGCTTCCTGCGCCGCCACTTCGCGCACCCGCGCGGGCCCATGGTGGATGCCAATGGCAAGCCCACGCGCCTCGCCCTGTCCGCTCGCGCCTGGGGCGAGCCCGTGCCGAAGGACAGCGCTGGAGCGAAGCGGCTCGCCACCAAGGGCACGAAGCTCCTGGAGCGCTACCACGCGTCGCAGGAGCGCTCGAAGCCCGCCGCCAAACGCTCCGGCGCCAAGAAGACGCGGACCGCCGTGGCCGCCCGCCGTGCGACGGCGAAGAAGACCGCGACCCGGAAGCGCGCGAAGAAGGCCTGAAGCCTCGCTCTTGCCTCAAGGCCGGAGCGTGAGAGGCCCGCTCGCCCGCGGAAGCGTGACGTAGTCCGACGGTTCGAAGTGCTCCACGCGGTGGCGGAAGGCCGCGGTGGTGCCGGGCCAGAGGGCGGAGTTGTGCCCCGAGGCGTCCATGTACCAGCTCCGGCATCCGCCCTGGTTCCACACGGAGCGGGCCAGCCGCGCCTCCAGGTCGCGCACGAAAGCGTCCTGGGCTCGTGGATCCGGCTCCACGGCGGCGGCGCCCCGGGCCTCCAGGTAGCGCAGCGCGCCCAGCACGTGCTCCACCTGGGCCTCCATCATCAAGAGCACGGAGGTGTGGCCCAGGGTGGTGTGGGGCCCCTGGAGCAGGAAGAGGTTGGGGAAGCCGCTCACGCTGATGCCCAGGAAGGCCCGGGGATTGCCCGCCCACACCTGCGCGAGCGTCCGGCCATCCCGGCCCTGGATGTGGTGCCCCAGGGGCATGTCCGTCGCCTGGAAGCCGGTGCCGAAGATGAGCGTGTCCACCGGGTGGACGGCGCCGTCGCCGGTGACGACCGCGTCCTCGCGCACCTCGCGGATGGGCGTGGTGACGACCTCCACGTTCGGGCGCGTGAGGGCCGGCAGATAGTCATCGGAGACGAGGATGCGCTTGCACCCCATCGTGTACCGGGGCGTGAGCCGCTCGCGCAGCGAAGGGTCCTTCACCACCTTCAGCATGTGCCGCAGCGCCCACCGCTGCCCGAGCCGCAGGATCCACGGATGCTGGAAGCCCACGACCAGACAGTCGCGCAAGATGCGCAGCGCCTCGCGCAGGAGCCACCGCGCGCCCGGCACCCACCGGTACAGGGCCTTTCGCAGGGCGCTGTTGGGTTTGTCGCCCCGGGGCAATACCCATGCGGGCGTGCGCTGGAAGAGGACGAGCCGGCCGACCTCTGGCTGGATGGCCGGCACGATCTGCACTGCCGACGCGCCCGTGCCCACCACCCCCACCTGACGTCCGGCCAGCGCGTAGCCGGCGTCCCACCGCGCCGAGTGCATCACCTTGCCCCGGAAGCGCTCCAGCCCGGGCAGGGGTGGAATCACGGGCTCGCTCAAGGTGCCCACCGCGACCACGAGCGCGTCCGCGGTGAGGACGCCGTGGGACGTCTCCAGCACCCAGCGCCGCGTCGTCACGTCCCATTTCGCGGAGAGGACCGCGTGCCCGAAGCGCAGGAAGGACTCCAACTGGAACCGCCGCACACAGTCGCGCAGGTACTCCTGGATCTCCCAGCCCGGTGAGTAGGCGCGCGACCAGCCGGGGTTCGGCGCGAAGGAGAACGAATACAGCAGCGACTGCACGTCGCACGCGCAGCCGGGATAGACGTTGTCGCGCCAGACGCCGCCCACGTCCCCCGCGCGCTCCAGAATGACGAAGTCGTCGATGCCCTCCTGCCTCAACCGGATGGCCATGCCCAGCCCGGCGAAGCCCGCCCCCACGATGGCGACGCGCACGTGCCGCGGAAGACGGGAAGACACCGGACGGACCTCCTGGAAGCGCTGGGGCATGTAGGGAGCCCCGGATCTTCATGCTGTGCACATTCCACCCGGCTCGGCACCCACCACCTGACCTGGAGGTCTGCCCGCGAGCGTCCCAAAACCTGTCCGACTGTCGGACAGGTTCGCGGGCAGCGGCCCCGGCAGGGAGTCAGGCCTCGGCCGCGTTCGCGCCATGTCCGCGCGACGTGGGAGGATTCCCGCCGTGGAGACGCCCGTGCCCCTCTCACCCTGCCTGCGCCCGGTCACGCCTGGAGACGACGGGTTTCTCTTCACGCTCTACGTGAGCACGCGTGCACGGGAGCTGGCCGCCTGGGGCTTACCGCCCGCGCAGGCGGAGCTGTTCCTGCGCATGCAGTACCAGGCCCAGGCGCGCCACTACGCGTCGGCGTATCCCCCGGAAGGGCACGCCATCATCGAGGTGGAGGGGGTGCCCGTGGGCCGCCAGTGGATCGCGCGCACCTCCGCGGAGCTGCTGCTCGTGGACGTGGCGCTGCTTCCCAAACATCAGGGACGCGGCCTGGGCACGCACCTGCTGCGCGAGCTCCAGGCGGAGGCTGCACGGGCGCGCGTGCCCATGCGGCTGAACGTCACGCGAGACAACCCGGCGCTGCGGCTCTACACCCGGCACGGCTTCACGCCCGCGCCGGGCAGAGACCCGGCGTCGCCGTACCTGGAACTCCAGTGGCGGGCTCCAGGGAACGACCCGGGGACCGGCGTCGGCTGAGCCCGCCGGTCCCGACAGAGTTCTTGCTTACAGGCCCAGCAGCGTCTCGGGTTCCGGGGCGACGGTCTGGATGAAGTAGCCTCCCATGCCCGCGGAGGGGCTATCGATCGTCGTCGTGCCCGGAACGGTACCGCCCGCGTTGCCGCCACTGCCGCCGCTGCCACCGCCACCGCCACCCGGAATGCTGCTGCTGCCCCCTCCGGCGTTGGAGCCCGCCGAGCCTCCCGCCGTCACGACGGAGCCCGTCACACTTGCGGCCGAGGAGGAGATGAAGTGGACGATGCCACCGCCACCGCCACCGCCACCGCCTTCACCCGTGCCGCCATTGCCGTCGTAACCGTTCGCGCCATTGCCGCCCTGAACACGGATGGTGCCGCCCAGCGTAATGCTTCCCTTCGCCGCGACCAGCACGATGCCGCCTCCGCCTCCGCCCGTACCCACGACGGATTGGGTGCCAGTCCCGGTATTCACGCCGTTCTCCCCGCGTGCGTAGATGTTCGCCCCCGTGACGATGCGGATGTTGCCCCGCGCGGCCAGCAACAACGAGCCTCCACCCGCGCCTCCGTCGGCGCTCGGTCCCGCGAAGATGCGCGCGCCAGCTCCGCCCGACGCGAACTGCACCCGGCGCACCTGGGCGCCCTGGAATGACGACAGCCCAGCACCACCGTTGTAGTTGGTCGCCGCCGTCCGGGCGATACCCGTGGGCGCCTCACCGTTGCCCACGTCCTCCGCGCCGGGATTGACGTTCACCGTGCCGCTCACCGTGATGTCGCCGGAGGAGCGCAGCACGCTGCCGCTGGGGAGGGTCAGCGTTCCGGCGATGTTGATGCTGCTGAACTGGAGGTTGAAGCCCGAGGGCAGCGAAGCCACGCCCGCCGGAGTGGAGAGGTCCACCGTCTGGCCCACGCCCACGGTGAACGCCCCTGCGGAGCCATCGCCGTAAAGCCCCTGCGTGCCCGCCGGTCCCTGCGGTCCCTGAGCCCCCGCGACGCCCGTGGGCCCCGCCGGGCCCATGGGCCCGGTCGCACCCGTGGGTCCTGTCGCGCCAGCGGGTCCCGCTACGCCCATGGGCCCCTGCGGGCCCGCGGGGCCGGTCGCACCAGCAGGCCCAATCGCGCCAGTCGCGCCCGTCGGGCCTGCCACGCCCGTGTCGCCCTTGTCGCCCTTCGGGCCCGCGGGGCCGGTCGCACCGGCAGGCCCCGTCGCGCCCGTCGGGCCTGCCACGCCCGTGTCGCCCTTCGGGCCAGCAGGGCCGGTCGCGCCAGCAGGGCCCGTCGCGCCAGCGGGGCCCATCGGGCCGGTCGCGCCCGTGGGGCCCGCCGCGCCTGTGTCACCCTTCGCGCCGGCAGGGCCGGTCGCGCCAGCAGGGCCCGTCGCGCCCACCGCGCCCGTGTCGCCCTTCGGACCCGCTGGACCCGCCGGACCGACAGCACCCGTGTCGCCCTTCGCTCCCTCCGGGCCCATGGGACCGGTGGGGCCCGCGGGGCCCGTGTCGCCCTTCGCTCCCGTCGGCCCCGTGGGACCGACGTCACCCGTGTCACCCTTCGCACCGGTGGGGCCCGTGTCGCCCTTCGCGCCCGTGGGACCCGTGGGCCCGGCCGCGCCCTGCGGCCCCATCGGACCTGTCAGACCCATGGGACCCATGGGGCCTGTCGCGCCCGCCGGCCCCTGCACGCCTTGCGGCCCCTGGGGCCCCGGATCGCCCGCCGCACCCGCCAGGCCCTGTGGGCCCTCGGGACCCATCAGGCCGGGTTCACCCGTGGCGCCCTTCTCACCTCGCGGGCCGGCCGGACCCGCGGGCCCCGTCGCGCCCGCGGGCCCCGGAGGCCCCTCCGGTCCCGCCGGGCCATCACCCGCCGTCCCCTCCGTGCAGGCGGTCACCATCAACGTCGCGCAGAGCGACAGCACGCCAAAACGCGAGAACACCCCACGCAGGGGCACGAAAGCTCGAAGTGACATGGAACAGGTCCTCCCCAAGGACAGCCGCCGCGGTGACGTGCGGCGTAGGAATTCATGTTCTCACGAACTGTGAACCTTCGCACACGCAGGGTTGGTTTCTCTGATGACGCGCCGCACTCTTTCATCGCGTCGCCGCCCATGGTCTGTTCGCTGGCTCACACAATTCGTCACACCCGGGGGCACCATGTCCGAGCCGTTCGTTGGGCAGATCATGATGTTTGGTGGGGACTTCGCACCGAGGGGTTGGCTCCTCTGCAACGGCGCGCTGCTCTCCATCGCGCAGAACCAGGCGCTCTTCGCCATCCTGGGGACCACCTATGGCGGCGATGGGAGGACGACGTTCGCGCTGCCAGACCTGCGCGGCCGCTTCCCCATGGCGCCCGGCCAGGGCCCCGGGCTCGCGCCGCACACGCTGGGCGAGGCGTCCGGCCAGCCGTCGGTGACGCTCCTCTCGACGCAGATGCCCGCGCACACCCACCCGCTGATGGCCAGCATGCAGGAGGGCAACTCGGAGAGCCCGGAGGGCGCGTACCTCGCGGCCTATCCCCCGGGCAGCACGCCCACGCCCTACTCGACGACTCCCAGCACGGTGATGGGCCCCCAGGCCGTGGGCATCGCCGGCGGCAGCCAGCCCGTGCCCGTCCAGAACCCATACACCTGCGTGAACTTCATCATCGCGACGGAAGGCGTCTTCCCCTCGCGCGGATAGAGCCCCATCGAGGGAGGGCGCCGCGCCAGGAGCACGGCCCCTCCTTCGCGCTTCAGGCGCCCACTACCTCCGCGCGGGTGATGCGGTCCAACCGGAAGTGGCGCCGCTCCCCGGACGCCAGGTCCACCGCGTCCAGCCGCGTCTCGTGCCGGTCCATCACCACGGACTCGATGCGCACCTCGCGCACCGTCTCCAGGAAGTTGCCGTCCACGTAGGTGATGCGCAGCGGCTGCCGCTCGAACCACGCGCGCTCCAGCGCCTCGCGCACGGGCTTGCGCGTGGGCAGGGACGGCACGCCCAGGAACGTCAGCTCGCGCAGCCGGTCCAGGAGCTCCCGCTGCGCGGACGTGGACAGCGCCGAGCGCACCTTGTCGAGCGCCGACTCCAGCGTCCCCGTGAAGGGCAACAGCCGCATGCCGATGGCGAATCTCCCCAGCGCCACCACCAGCGCCGCCTCGCGCGCGGTGAAGTTCACCGGCGGCAGGCTGTAGCCCCGGTCCAGCGCGTAGCCGCCGCCCCGGCCCCGCTCCGCGCCCACCGGCAGCGCGGCGGCGCGCAGCGCGTCCAGGTCCCGGTAGATGGTCCGCACCGTCACGCTGAAGCGCTCCGCCAGCACCTCCGCGGTGACGCCGGTGCGGCGGCCCCTCAGGTACTCGGCGAGGGCGAAGAGTCGCTCGGTGCGCTGCATGACGGTGAATCCTGACATACCGCTGTCAGCCGGGTGCCTCAAGCTGATGGCAGGCACCCGCGATGCGAAGCCCTTCCGACAGCGCCACGCCGCTCCTGTCCGCCCACCCTTGCGAAGCGGGCCCCCGCGCGCCTATGAGCGCCAGGAGCAGCGTCCGCGCGCCGCGCCTTCCGCCCCCTGAGTCCCCGCCCATGGCCCCGCCGCCCCATCCGCTGGAGGACGAGTGGTTGTGGGGATGGGACCCCACGCCGGGCATCGTGTCCGTCTGGGCGGAGCCGGACGGGCGCGCCTTCATCTGGAAGCGCCAGCCGGGCACGCACGCGCGCCTGCGCGAGGACGCGAGGTACCGGCCCTGGGTGCTGCTCGCGTCGCTCCAGGACCTGGAGCACCTGGGAGACGCGCTCCGCCCGGAGGGCCTGCCGCCGGTGCCGGGCGCGATGACTTTCCGTGAGCTGGAGGGCCCCGGCGCGCTGCGCTTCCTCGTCAGCGCGGAGGACGGTCGCGCGCTGGCGTCCGCGGTGCTCAAGGGCGCATCGAAGCGGCTGGACCAACGCGTGGGCCACCTGCGCGACCTGGGCCCGGCCGCGGCGCTGACGCTGCCTCCGGAGGAGCAGTACCTGGTGGCCACCGGCCGCACGTACTTCCGCGACCTGGTCTTCGACGACCTGCGAAGGCTCCAGTTCGACCTGGAGACCACCGGGCTGGACCCGTCCAGGGACCGCATCTTCCTCGTGGCGGTGAGGGATCCGGACGGCCGCGCGGAGACGCTGGAGGTGACGGCGGACGGAGACGCGGGCGAGGCGGACCTGCTGCGCCGGCTGGTCGCGCGCATCCGCGAGGCCGACCCCGACGTGGTGGAGAACCACAACCTGCACGGCTTCGACCTGCCCTTCCTGGACCAACGCGCGAAGCGGCTGAACGTGCCGCTGGCGCTGGGCCGGGCGGGACTGCCGGGCCTGCGCCACCGCCCCTCGGCGAGGGGCGCCGCGCTGAACCGGGGCCCTGGAGGCCGTGACGCGGACGCCATGCGCCGCGCGCGCTACACCGTCCCCGGCCGCGAGTTCATCGACACGCTGGACGCCGTGCGCCGCCACGACTTCGCCGCCCGCGACCTGCCCGGCCACGGACTCAAGGCGGTGGCGCGGCACCTGGGCCTGTCCGGGCCCGACCGCGAGCTCATCCCCGGCGCGCGCATCCACGAGGTCTTCCTGAAGGACCCGGAGCGCGTGCGCCGCTACGCACGCGAGGACGTGACGGAGGCCGCGGGGCTGGCGCACCTGCTGGGCGGCGCGGCGTTCGCGCTCGCACGCATGGCCCCCCGGCGCTACGAGCGGCTGGCGGACGCGGGCCCGGCGACGGGCGTGTTGGATCCGCTGCTGGTGCGCGCCTACGTGCGCTCGGGCGCGGCGCTGCCCGGGCACGAGTCCGGCGACGGCACGTCCCACAGCGGCGCGGCGCTGCACCTGTTCGCCACCGGCGTCGCGCGCCACATCGTGAAGGCGGACGTGGCCAGCCTCTACCCGTCGCTGATGCGCCAGTACCGCATCGGGCCGAAGCGCGACCGGCTGAACGCGCTGCTCGCGCTGGTGGACCGGCTGGTGGATCAGCGCCTGGACGCGAAGGCCCGGGCGAAGAAGGCCCCGCCCGGCTCCGCGGAGCGCCACACGCACGAGGCCATCTCCGCGGCGATGAAGATCCTGATCAACTCCGCCTACGGCTACCTGGGCGCGGTGGGCCTCACCCGCTTCTCGGACGTGCACGCCGCCAACGAGGTGACGCGCCGCGGACGCGAGCTCCTGGGCCTGATGTGCCGCGAGCTGGCGCACCGGGGCGTGACGCTGCTGGAGGCCGACACGGACGGCGTCTACTTCGCCGTGCCGGAAGCCTGGACGGAGACCGACGAGCGGCGCGTGGTGTCGGAGGTCGCGGCCCTGCTGCCGCCGCGCGTGAAGCTGGAGTTCGACGGGCGCTACGCCGCCATGCTGTCGCACGAACCGAAGAACTACGCGCTCCAGCCCTACGCCGGGCCGCTGCTCTTGCGCGGCGTGGCCTTCCGCTCCAGCCGCGCGGAGCCCTATGGAGAGGACTTCCTGCGCCGCGCCCTCCAGCACCTCCTGGCCGGCGACGTGCGCGCCGTGCGTGACACGTACGTGGACGCGGTGATGGCGCTGCGGCGGCGGCAGGTGCCCACCTTCGAGGTCTCCGCGCAGGTGCGGCTGACCAAGTCCCCCTCGCAGTACCTGGCCACGCGCAAGCAGCGCAGGGAGCTTCCGTACGAAGCGCTGCTCACGAACGGCCGCGAGCACTGGGCCCTGGGCGAGCGCGTGCGCATCTACCGCGCCACCGGCGGCCGCGCGGGCCTCCTCCCGGAAGCGCTCACCGAGGACGGAGAACCCGCCCCGCGCCCCGCTCCGGGCGAGTCCACGGGCGACGACGCGCGCGACTACGACGTCGAGTACTACGTGCGCCTGCTCAAGGACTCCTTCGCGGCCCGGCTCGCGCGAGGTCTGGCCCCGGAGGACTTCGCGACGGTGTTCGCGGACCCGGATCAGCCCTCCCTCTTCACCCCGTCCCTCGCGGACGCGCGGCCCGTGCTCACCGTCGTGAGAGCGCCCCGGGGCCCGGAGTTCGGCGAGGACACGCAGGTGGTTGGAGCCCCGCCCTTCTCACCGTGACTGGAACCCTGCCGTGTCCCGGTTCCTCCGCGAGTCAGTGGGAGGCCTCTGCTACGTTGCGTCAACTTCGATGGTCTCCTCGTTGATGAAGCGTGTCCCGCCGCGCGCGCTGGTGGCTCCCGGCACCGTGGCCCTGCTGCTCCTGCTTCCCTGGCTCATCTATTGGAGCGCGGTCATCCACCGGTATGGACTGCGTGACGACTACGCCATCCTGCGCGAGGCGCGCGAGGAGCCGGGGAAGATCCTCCGTTTCTGTGCGTCGCAGGGCCGCCCGCTCTACGGCTGGATGCTGGAGGCGTCCGCGAAGGCGGCCGGGGGGATTGACGGGCTGGTGGGGCTGCGCTTCATGGGCGTGGCCGGCCTGGGCGTGCTCGCGGCGGCGGTGTTCCTGCTGCTGCGCGAGGAGGGCTGGAGGCCGGGCTCCGCCGCGCTGCTGGCGGGGTTCCTCACGGTGACGCCGTCCGCGCAGGTCATCGCCAACTGGAGCATCTGCTGGCCGCAGGCCCTGGCGCTGATGCTGGGCCTGGGCGCGTTCGCCTTCGCCCGCCGCGCCATCGGTCCGCCGGGCGCGGAGGCGCGGGTCCGGTGGCCGTACGCGCTGGCGGCGGTGGGCGCCATGGCCACCGCGACGCTCATCTATCAGGTGAGCGGCCTGTTCTCCGCGGTGCTGCTGGCGGCGTCGCTGGTGGTGCACCGCGACGTGTCGCTGAAGGACACCGCGCGCTGGATGCTCCAGCACCTGCTGGTGATGGTCGCGGGCCTGGCGCTCGCGTACGCCGTCACCCAGGTGCTGTTCAAGACGGGCGTCTTTCCGCCCTCGCCCCGGCTCAGCTTCGAGAAGCACTGGGTGGACAAGACCGTCTGGGCGCTCACGCACGTGTTCCCCAACGCGCTCGCGCTGTCCGCGCTCAATGAAGCGCCGGTGGGCGGCATGGACGGCTACCGGGCCATGGTGGTGCTGACGCTGACGCTGCTGGGCATGGGCATCGCGGTGGAGGGGCGCCGCTCGGGGCTCGGGGGCGTGGGGCGCTGGCTGCTGGCGCTGGTGACGCTGTCGGGCGCGGCGTACTCGGTGAGCTTCCTCGCCGGGGAGCGGTGGCCCACGTACCGCACGCTCAACGCGCTCACGGGAGTCTGGGCCGTGTTCTTCGCCGCGTCGCTGGTGAACCTGGGCACCCTCTGGCCCAGGCACGGCCCGCGCATGGCCACGGGCCTGCTCACCGCGTTCGTGGCCTTCAGCGCCCTGCTCGCGCACGAGCAGTCCCTGGAGCTGTTCGCCCTGCCCCAGGGCCGGGAGCTGGCGGTGATGGAAGAGGGCGCGAGCCTCGTCGTCCCGGACAGGAAGCCGCGCGTCTTCGTCCTCACCGCGAAGCAGGCGGACTCCACCGCGCCCTTCCACTACCTGGACGAGTTCGGCTCCGTCTCCGTGGACGCGGAGTGGGTGGCCAAGGAGATGCTCAAGGCCCTGGTGAAGGAGCGCTTTCCCCGCGAGCGCGACGTGAGCGGCCTCTACCGCTTCGCCGCCGGCCCGGTCGCCCCGGAGCCGCGCAACTACGACATCCTCATCGACATGCGCCGCCAGCACGTGAGCGCCGTGAGCCCCATCCTCCAGAAGCCCCGCTAGCGCTTTTCCGCGCCTCAGGGGAATCCCTGATGCGTACGCTCGGCTCCCACCCGGTTTTCCGGGGAGATTCACGCGTCCGGGAGCAACCGGCACGGGCCGGTGCAGGATCGCTCCCACCGGCGGCGTGAATCCGGGTAATGAATCGAGGAGTGAGCTCCACCGCTTCCGCTTCCGCATGTCCCGGGGGCAGCCCCGTCCCGCGCCGCGGAAGCGGGCCCGGCTCCCTCCTGGCGGCAGGAGATGCCCGCTGATGGGCGGTGAACGTCCGGTGCGGCATGACTGGGTGTACCTGGGCGCCAACTGGGCGGAGGCCCTGCGCTCTCCCCTGATCCCGGACGTCCTCGTGCACGTCACGGCGTGGCGGGCTCAAGGCCGGCCCTTCGCCGTCTCCCGCCAGGACCTGCCGGACCGGGAGGACGACCTGCGCCTGGGGCTCACCCTGCCCGGCCGCCGCCACCTGTCCCTGCACGTGGCGCTGTCCGCCGTGGAGCGTCACCTGCCGCCGCCCACGGTGCAGGAGGTGCGCGCCACGGCCCCCGCGGCCTGGGGCCCTGCCCTGGATGACGTCATCGCCCTGGGCAGCGCGCTGGATTTGACGGTGGGCGTGTTCGGTTCGCTGGCCTGGCAGCACCGCTCGGGCGTGCCCTTCTTGCGGCCGCTGTCGGACGTGGACCTGCTGTTCTCCCCCGCGCGCTGGTCGGACGTGGAGCGGCTGCTGTTCGGGCTGGAAGCAGTGTCCCGGCGCCACTCGGTGGTGCGCCTGGACGGCGAGGTGCTGCTGCCGGACGGCGGCGCCGTGTCCTGGCGCGAGCTCGCGCTGGAGCCCGAGCGCATCTGGGTCACCGGCCCCCGCGGCGCCAGCCCCCGCACGCTCCGCGAGCTGCGCGCCCTCTTCCCCTCCGAGTCCTGAAACACGCGGGGGAAGCGCCGCGTGAATACGCGCGCCCACCGCCACGTCACGCAGGCCACCTTCACAACCCGTCTCCACCGCCCATTTCGAATGACTCGCGGGGCCTTTCACGCACCGCGCGACACACGGGCGCGCCGTCTCCCTGGACAAACCCGGAAGAACGTGAAGGTCGAGGCCCCCTTGCGTCTGTCATCAACAAGAACGTGGGGTTGCAACGACCGCAGGGCAGGCGGCAGGGCAGGCTCCCGGCGCCCGGGCCGCTCGGGCCGCTCGGGCCAGGGGCCCAATTGTCACCCTGTGAATGGTTTGGTAAAGGTTGTCTTTGAGGGCGATTGGGGCCTCTCCGTCACGATGGTGGGATTCTCCGTACAGCGCTGGGCCGCCTGGGCCCCCGGACTCGTCCATCCTGCTTCCTGGGAAACGTGGCTCGCGACCCCGCATCCGCTCCCCGCGGAAGGCACGCCCGCACTCGCGGCGATGCCCGCGATGATGCGCCGCCGGGTGGACCGGCTGGGCCGCATCGCGTTGCAGGCGGCCTATGACGCGCACGTGGACGCGCCGGACGCGCCCGTCATCTTCGCATCGCGTCATGGAGACCTGGGCCGCTCGGTGGAGCTGCTCACGCAGCTGGCGCGCTCGGAGCCGCTGTCGCCCACCTCCTTCAGCCTGTCGGTGCACAACGCCATCGGCGCGCTCTACTCCATCGCGCGCGGGGACACGTCCGCCTACGCCGCCATCGCCGCGGGCGAGGAGACGGTGGAGGCCGCCTTCACGGAGGCCCGCGGCCTGCTGTCCGACGGCGTCCCCCGGGTGATGGTCGTCGTCTACGACGAGCCCGTGCCCACGCCGTGGGAACACTTCTCCCGGGATGTGGCGTTTCCCCACGCATGGGCCTGCCTCCTCTCCGCCAGCACGGGCGCGGACGCCATCCACCTGGACTGCGCGGACAGCGCCCCGGACTCGCCCGCCGCGCCGTTGGATGCGGCGGAGCTCCCGGCGGACCTGCGCGCCCTGCGCTTCCTCGTCTCCGGCGCCTCGCGGTGGGAGCACGCGACGGGCGGCCGGTGCTGGCGGTGGGCGCGCCATGCTTGAGAAGCTCGACCGGCCGTGGCGCATCTTCGCCACCGGGTTGTCCTTCGCCACCTTCGGGCTGGGGGGGCTGGCGCTGCGGCTCATCTACTTCCCGCTGCTCATGCTCTTCGTGCGCGAACCGAAGCGGCAGCAGCGGCTGGCGCGGCTCGCTGTGCACTACACGTTCCGCTTCTTCGTCGGCTACATGCGCGCGCTGGGCGTGCTGCGCTACGAGCTGCGAGGCGTGGAGAAGCTGTCGCGCTCCGGGCTGCTCATCCTGGCCAACCACCCGTCGCTCATCGACGTGGTGTTCCTCATCTCGCTGGTCCCCAACGCGGACTGCGTGGTGAAGGCGAGCCTGGCGAACAACCCGTTCATGCGCGGCCCCATCCGGGCGACGCGCTACCTGTGCAACGACTCCGGGCCCGGGCTCATCCAGGACTGCATCGCGTCCGTGAAGGCCGGCAACAACCTCATCATCTTCCCGGAGGGCTCGCGCACGCCGCTGGATGGGACCATGCAGTTGCAGCGCGGCGCCGCCAACATCGCGGTGCGCGGCCCCTGCGACATCACGCCGGTCATCATCCACTGCGCGCCGCGGGGCCTCACCAAGGGCATGCCCTGGTGGAAGGTGCCGGAGCGGCCCATGCACTACGTCATCCGCGTGGAGGACGACATCCACGTGCCGGCCCAGGACGCGGACGCGGGCGAGGCGGCGAAGGCCGCGCGCCAGCTCACCACCCGTTTGCACGACCATTTCTCCAGGGGGAGCCAGGAACATGTTGGAGCTTGAGCAGGAAATAAAGCGGCTGGTCATCGACACGTTGAACCTCGAGGACCTCAAGCCGGACGACATCGATCCGGCGGCGCCGCTGTTCGTCGAAGGGCTGGGGCTGGACTCCATCGACGCCCTCGAGCTCGGCCTCGCGTTGCAGAAGTCCTATGGCGTCGTGCTGGCGAGCGACTCCAAGGAGAATCGCCGTCACTTCGCCAGTGTTCGGGCGCTCGCGGACTTCGTCAGCACCCACCGCACCCGTTCCTAGGCAGCCCCCTTCAAAACCAAAGCGAGGAGTCACCCCATGACCAAGCACGAGCTGTTCGAGCGCCTGAGCGCCATCCTCCAGGAAACCTTCGACATCGAGCCGTCCCGCATCGTCCCGGAGGCGCGGCTGCACGACGACCTCGACATCGACAGCATTGACGCCATCGACCTGCTGGTGCGCCTGAAGCCGGTGACGGGCCAGCGCGTTCCGCCGGAGGTCTTCCGCTCCGTGCGCACCATCCAGGACGTGGTGGACGCGCTGTACGGTCTGCTCGGCAGCGACTCCGCCGCGGCGTGAAACGTCTGCGTCCGGTGCTGTTGGGGCTCTTGAGCCTCGCCTACCCGCCGCTCGTCTATCTGGGCCTGGGCCACTTCGAGCCCCGCTGGATGGCGCTGCCCCTGGCGGCCATGGCGGTGGTGCGCGCGGTGGCCACGCGGGAGAAGATGTGGCTCGCGGCCGCGGTGGGCGCGCTGGTGCTCGCGGGCTCCAGCATGCTGGGCAACAACGCCCTGCCCCTGAAGCTCTACCCGGTGCTGGTGAACGCGGTGCTCCTCACCGTATTCCTCACCAGCCTGGTGTATCCGCCCAGCGTGATTGAGCGGCTGGCGCGGCTTCGGGAGAAGGACCTGCCGCCGTCGGGCGTGGCCTACACGCGCCGGGTGACGCAGGTGTGGTGCGGCTTCTTCGTCTTCAACGGCGCGCTCGCGCTCACCACGGCGCTCTTCGCGAGCGACGCGGCCTGGGCGCTCTACAACGGCCTCATCGCCTACGGCCTCATGGGCCTGCTGTTCGCGGGCGAATGGGTGGTGCGGCAGCGGGTGCGCGCACGGCACGCCCATGGTTGAGCCGCTCGCGCTCGAAACCCTCCTCGTCCACGGCCGTCCCGCCGGGCACCCCGTGGCCCGGAGCGAGGACGGCGTGCGGGACTTCGGTGCGTTCCGCGCCCGGGTCGCCGGCTGGCGCTCCGCCTTCGCGGCGCACGGCGGCCAGCGCTACGCCCTCTTCACCGAGGACACCTTCGAGTTCGCCGCCGCGCTGCTGGGCGCCTGGCACGCGGGCGTGTGCATCTACCTGCCCGCGGACGCGCGCCCCGCCACGCTGGACGCGCTGAAGGCCCACGTGGACGGCTTCGCGGGCCGGGCCCCCCAGGGCCAGGGGCCGCTCGCGCCCGCGGTGAACGAGGATGGCACCGCCGCCGCGCTCCAGCCGCTGTCGCCCCAGCTCGCCGCGCTGGTCGTCTACACGTCGGGCTCCAGCGGGGAGCCCACCGCCATCCCCAAGCGCCTGTCGCAGCTGTCCAGCGAGGTGGCCACGCTGGGCCGGCTGTTCGACGAGGCCGTAGGGGACGTGCCGGTGTTGGCCACCGTGTCGCACCAGCACATCTACGGCCTGCTGTTCAGGGTGCTGTGGCCGCTGACGTCCGGCCGCCCGTTCGACGCGCACGCCCTGCCCTATCCGGAGGACATCCTGGCCGCGCTCCAGGCCGGCCCCTCCTTGCTGGTGGCGAGCCCCGCGCACCTGAAGCGGCTGCCGGCCACGCTGGACTGGGCGGCCGTGCGCGGGAACCTGCGCGGGCTGTTCTCCTCCGGCGGGCCGCTCACCCCCGAAGCGCTCCAGGCCTGCCGCGACCTCCTGGGCCGGGCGCCGGTGGAGGTGTACGGCAGCTCGGAGACGGGCGGCGTCGCGTGGCGCCGGCGCGACACGGACGACAGCGCTTCCTGGCGCACGATGCCGGGCGTGGAGGTCCGCGCGGACGAGGACGCGCTGTCGGTCCGCTCCCCGCACCTGGACCTGCCTGAAGGCGGGTGGTTCACCACGGAGGACCGCGCGCGGCCCGTGCCCGGCGGCTTCGAGCTGTTGGGCCGCCGCGACCGGCTGCTCAAGCTGGAGGAGAAGCGCGTGTCGCTCTCCGCCATGGAGCGCACGCTGGTGGCCGGGGGCCTGTTGCGCGAGGCCCGGGTGCTGCCCCTCACCGAAGGGCACCGGGTCATCCTGGCGGTGGTGGGGGTGCCGGACGCGGAAGGCTGGCGGCTCCAGGAGTCGGGGGGCAGGCGGTCCCTGAGCCAGGCGCTGCGCGAGAAGCTGGCCCCGCATTTCGAGTCCAGTGCCTTGCCGCGCCGGTTCCGGTATCTGGAGGCCATGCCGGTCAACTCCCAGGGCAAATCCACCGAGGCGGCGCTCGCCGCGCTCTTCGACCCGAAGCGTCCCCCGTTCCGCGTGCTGGAGCGCTCCGAGGAGCGCGTGCTGCTGGCGGTGGAGGTCCCCGCGAACTCGCCCTACTTCGAGGGGCATTTCCCGGGCTCGCCCATCCTGCCCGGCGTCGTGCAGGTGGAGTGGTCACTGCTCCTGGGGCGCGAGCACTTCGCGCTTCCGCCGGACTTCCTCCGCATCGAGACGCTGAAGTTCCAGCAGGTCATTCCACCCGGCACGCAGCTGTCGCTGGAGCTCACCTGGGCGAAGGATTCCGGGCGGCTGGGGTTCAAGTTGACGTCGGCCGCGGGCTCGCACGCCAGCGGCCGCATCGTGTTGGGGGGAGGGGCAGGATGAAGGTCTGCGCGGTGATTCCGGTCTACAACCACGGCGAGGCCGTGGGCGCGGTGGTGAAGGCCGTCCGCGGCCACGGGCTGCCCTGCGTGCTGGTGGACGACGGCAGCGAGCCCGGCTGCGCGGCGGTGCTGGACAGCCTGGCGCGCGAGGACAGCGAGCACGTGGAGGTGGTCCGCCTGCCCCAGAACGAGGGCAAGGGCGGCGCGATGATGGCGGGCCTGCGCGCGGCCCTCGCCCGGGGCTACAGCCACGCGCTCCAAATCGACGCGGACGGCCAGCACAACGCCAACGACATCCCGCGCTTCCTGGCGCTGGCGGAGGCGCAGCCGGACATGCTGGTGTGCGGCACGCCCGTCTATGACGAGTCCGTGCCCAAGGGCCGGCTGTACGGCCGCTACGCCACGCACATCTGGGTGTGGATCAACACGCTGTCGTTCGCCATCCGCGATTCCATGTGCGGCTTCCGCGTGTATCCGCTGCAACCCACCGTGGCGCTCATCGACTCGGTGAGGATTGGCAAGCGGATGGACTTCGACGTGGAGGTGCTGGTGCGCCTGTTCTGGCGCGGCATGCGCATCCTCAACCAGCCCACCCAGGTGCGCTACCCCACCGACGGCATCTCCCACTTCGACGTGCTCTGGGACAACGTGCGCATCTCCGGCATGCACGCCCGGCTCTTCTTCGGGATGCTGGGCCGGCTGCCGGTGCTGCTCTGGCGCAAGGTGGCGAAATGAAGTCCCGCCACTGGGCGGAGATGGGGGAGACCACCTTCGTGGCCGGCATCTGGATCCTCTACTGGATCCACCGCTTGCTGGGCCGTTGGCCCTTCCGCGTCTGCCTCTACCCGGTGGTGCTGGTGAACTGGCTCAGGCGCCCGGCGCTGCGTCAGGCGTCGCGCCAGTACCTGGAGCGGATGCAGACCGCCACGGGGGCCCTGGGGCACACGCCCCACTGGCGCGACAGCGTGCGCCACGTGCTGATGTTCGCGGAGACCATGCTGGACAAGCTGCTGGCGGTGAGCGGGCGCTACCGCTTCGAGAGCGTCCGCACCGAGGGCCGCGAGGAGTTCTACGAGGTGGCGAAGTCCGGCAGGGGCGGCGTCATCGTCACCGCGCACATGGGCTGCCTGGAACTGTGCCGCACCATGGCGGAGCGCCGGGGCGAGGTGAAGCTCAACATCCTGGTGCACACGCGGCACGCGGAGCAGTTCAACCGCCTGCTCAAGCGGCTCAACCCGGAGAACGGCTTCCAGCTGATGGAGGTCACGGACATGGGCCCCGCCACCGCGGTCGCGCTGAACGAGCGCGTGGAGGCCGGCGAGTTCGTGGTCATCGCGGGCGACCGCATCCCGGTGAATGCCAGCCAGACCGTGCGCGTCGACTTCCTCGGCCACCCGGCGCCATTTCCGGTGGGCCCCTACGTGCTGGCGGCGCTGCTCAAGTGTCCGCTCTACCTGCTGGGCTGCATCCATGAGGGCGACAGCTACACCATCCACTTCGAGCGCCTCTTCGAGCGCGTCGTGCTGCCCCGGGGCAAGCGCGAGCAGGCGCTCACCGACTGCGCCCAGCACTACGCAGGCCGGGTGACGGCGCTCCTCCAGCGCGCACCCTACGACTGGTTCAACTTCTTTCCCTTCTGGGATCAGGTGAATGTCTCCGCGAAGCCCCCCACTTTCTGACACCCCGGTCCGCTTCGACGGCGGGCGGCTGACGCTCGAGGACGTGGGCGCCCTGTCGCGCCGCGAGCGCCCCGCGGAGCTGGGCACGGCCCCCGCCTTCCGCCAGCGCATCGCCAAGGGCGCCGCGTTCCTGGACCGGCTGCTGGCGGAGGACGGCGTCATCTACGGCGTCACCACCGGCTACGGCGACTCCGTCACGGTGTCCATCCCGCCCGCGCTCATCGCGGAGCTGCCGCACCACCTCTACACGTACCACGGCATCGGCGCGGGCCGTTTCCTCACCCCGGAGGAGACGCGCGCGGTGCTGGCCACGCGGCTGGCGTCGCTGTCGCAGGGTTTCTCCGGCGTGGGCGTGCCGCTGCTCACCCAGTTGGAGCTCTTGCTCCAGCACGACGTGCTGCCCCTGATTCCGGCGGAGGGCTCCGTGGGCGCGTCCGGCGACCTGACGCCCCTGTCCTACGTGGCGGCGGTGCTCTGCGGCGAGCGCGACGTGTGGCACCGGGGCGAGCGCAAGCCCGCGGCGCAGGTGCTGAAGGAGCTGGGCATCGCGCCCCTCAAGCTGCGGCCGAAGGAAGGCCTGGCCATCATGAACGGCACCGCCGTGATGACGGCCCTGGCGTGCCTGGCGTGGGAGCGGGCGGAGTACCTGTCGCGGCTCGCCACGCGGCTCACGGCGTTCAACGTGCTGGCGAGCGCCGGCAACGCGCACCACTTCGACGAGACGCTCTTCGCGGCGAAGCCCCACGCGGGCCAGCAGCGGGTCGCGGCCCGCCTGCGCGCGGACCTGGTCACGGACCGGCCGCCGCGCAACGAGCAGCGGCTCCAGGACCGGTACTCGCTGCGGTGCGCGCCGCACGTCATCGGCGTGCTGGAGGACGCGCTGCCGTACTTCCGCACGCTCATCGAGAACGAGCTGAACAGCGCCAACGACAACCCGCTCATCGACCCGGACGGCGAGCGGGTGCTGCACGGCGGCCACTTCTACGGTGGCCACATCGCCTTCGCCATGGACGGGCTGAAGAACGCGGTGGCCAACGTGGCGGACCTGTTGGACCGCCAGCTGGCGCTCCTGGTGGATCCGCGCTTCAACCACGGGCTGCCCGCGAACCTCTCCGCGTCCACCGGCGCCCGCGCGGCCATCAACCACGGCCTCAAGGCGGCGCAGATCAGCGTCTCCGCGTGGACCGCGGAGGCGCTGAAGCAGACCATGCCCGCGTCCGTCTTCTCCCGCTCCACCGAGTGCCACAACCAGGACAAGGTGAGCATGGGCACCATCGCCGCGCGCGACTGCCTGCGCGTGCTGGAGCTGACGGAGCAGGTGGCCGCGGCCATGCTCATCGCCGCGCGCCAGGGCGTCACCCTGCGCCAGCGGCTGGACGCGGACGCGAAGCCCGGCCCCGCGATGGCGGCGATGCACGCGGATTTGGAAGCGCGCATCCCCTTGCTGGTGGAGGACCGGGCGCTGGACGGTGAGCTGCAGGGCCTCATCACCGCCATCCGCCGTCGGGAGTGGAGCCTGCATGAAGCCTGACCTGAGCTGCGAGCTGGAGATCGACCCGGCCTTCCACGACCTCGACATGATGGAGATCGTCTGGCACGGGCACTACGTGAAGTACCTGGAACTGGCGCGCGCCGTCATCCTGCGCAAGCACGACTACGACTGGCCGCAGATGCGCGAGTCCGGGTACGGCTGGCCGGTGGTGGAGATGAAGCTCAAGTACGTCTCCCCCATCTCCTACAAGCAGCGCATCATCGTGCGCGCCGAAATCACCGAGTGGGAGAACCGGCTGCGCTTCGACTACCTGCTGCGCGACGCGAACACCGGCCGCAAGGTGAACCAGGCCCACACCATCCAGGTCGCGGTGTCATTGAAGACAGGCGAGATGGAATACGTCTGCCCGGAAGTCCTCTGGAAGAAGCTGGGAGTGTGGCCGGGATGAAGCCCTTCCTCGTGTTGATGCTGTCGCTGCTGTCCGTGAGCGCCCACGCCGCGGACCTGGTGAAGGACGTGCGCGCGCGCCTGGTGGACGCGCCGCTGGTGCGCGGTCAGTTCGAACAGAAGAAGACCGTGGCGGGCTTCAAGAAGCCGCTGGTGTCCAAGGGGGACTTCCTCCTCGCGCGCGACCAGGGCGTGCTCTGGAACACGCGCACGCCGTTCGCCTCCACGCTGACGCTCACGCGCAAGTCGCTGAGCGCGCAGCAGGCCACGGGCGGCGCGGCGTACCACCTGGACTCCACCAAGGAGCCCGCGCTGGCGGCGGTGAACGAGCTGCTCTTCGCGCTCCTGTCCGGCGACGTCGCGGCGCTCCAGAAGCGCTTCACGGTGGCGGGCGAGCTGGTGGGCGACAAGGGCTGGAAGCTGGAGCTGACGCCCACGGACGCGGGGCTCGCGCGCGTCTTCAAGCACATCCGCCTGGAGGGTGACGGGTACGTGCGCCAGGTGCAGCTGGACGAGACGCGCGGCGACAGCAGCGTCATCACGTTCGAGCAGCTCACGCGGACGCCTCCCCCCGACGCCACGGAAGCGGAACGCCTTGGCAAATAAGCTGGCCATCCTGTGGGCGCTGGTGGTGCTCGCCGTGGGCGTGCACCAGGTCCGGTTCTGGCGCTCCGCGAGCCTGGACACGGACGTGCTCGCGCTCCTGCCGGAGGACGAGCAGGCGCCGGAGGTGGACGCCGCCACGCGCAAGCTCGCGGACGAAGCCGGCCGGCAGGTGGTGCTGTTGGTGGGCGCCAACGACTGGCCCTCCGCGCAGAAGGCCGCGGACGAGGCCACGCGCGTGCTCACGGAGGCCTCCGACCTGCTGGAGCCGGCGGTGGTGGACACCTCCGCGCTGGAACAGGCGGTGGACTTCTACCGTCCCTATCGCGACCGGCTGCTCACGCCCGCGCAGCGCCAGTGGCTGTCGCGCGCGACGCCGGAGGAGCTGGGCGGCACGGCGCTGATGAAGCTGTACCAGCCCGCGGGCGCGCGGCTGACGGACTGGAACGCGGATCCGCTGGGCCTGTGGCAGGACTGGTGGCAGGCCCGCGCGGCGGAGACGTCCGCCCGGCCCCGCGACGGACGGATGTGGCTGTCCGGCGAGGGGCGCGAGTGGGTGCTCCTCATGTGGAAGAGCAAGGTGTCCGCCTTCGCGCTGGGGGACGGCTCGCGCGTCACCGCCACGGTGGAGCGGGCGCGCTCGCGGGTGGAGGCGGCGGTGCCCGGCGGGCGGCTGGTGGCCGCGGGCGTGCCGCTGTACGCGGAGGCCGCCGCAGCGCAGGCGAGCTGGGAGATGTCCACCATCGGCTTCGGGTCGCTGGCGGCGGTGCTCCTCCTGGTATGGCTCACCTTCCGCTCGCTGCGGCCCATCCTGCTCGTGGGCGTGTCGCTCACGCTGGGCTGCGCGGTGGCGCTCTCCGTCACCGCGCTCATGTTCGACCGGGTGCACCTGCTCACGCTCGTCTTCGGCTCCAGCCTGGTGGGCGTGGCGGAGGACTACGGCTTCCACTACTTCGCCGCGCGCCAGGGCAAGGCCCCGTCGGAGCGCGGTCCGGTGATGCGCGCGCTGTTGCCCGGCATGGTGCTCGCGCTCGTCACCAGCGTGGTGGCGTACCTGGCGCTGGGCGTCGCGCCCTTCCCGGGCCTGCGGCAGATGGCGGTGTTCTCCGCCGCTGGACTGACCGCCGCGTTCCTCACCGTGGTGTGCTGGTTCCCCTCGCTGGACACGGGCGCCCTGCCCGTCACCTCCTTCTCCGAGCGCTTCTCCTCGTCCATCACCCGCTGGCCGCGCGTCGCGTCCACGCCGGCCTGGTGGGGGACCGGCGCGGTCCTCACGGTGCTCGTCGCCGTGGGCATCTGGAAGCTGGAGCCCCGGGACGACCTGCGCCAGCTGCAGGGCGCGCCCGCGAACCTCATCGCGGATCAGCGGGAGCTGGGGCGCCTGTTGGGGCTGCCCAGCCCGGCGCAGTTCTTCCTGGTACAGGGTGACAGCGACGACCAGGTGCTCGCGCGCGAGGCCGCGCTGAAGACGAAGCTGGACGCGCTGGTTTCGGAGAAGGTGTTCGCGGGCTACCGCGCCGTGTCCGACTGGCTCCCGTCCGAAGCGCAGCAGCGCGAGGACGCGGCCCTGAGCGCCCGCGCGGAGGCCCAGGCGGTCGCCGCCGTCAGCGAATCCACGGGTGAGGCCCCCACGCGCGCCGCGTTCTCCCCGGAGCCGCTCACGCTCCAGCACTTCCTGTCCGGCCCCGCCGCGGCGGCCATCCGGCAGCAGTGGCTGGGAACGCTCGGCCAGGCGCAATACAGCGTCCTCATGCTGCGCGGCCTCAACGACCCCACGGTGCTGCCCCGGCTGGAAGAGGTGGCCCAGGGCCTGGAGGGCGTCCGCTGGGTGGACAAGACGGCGGAGATCTCAGGCCTGCTCAGCCGCTACCGCCGCATCATGGGAGGGCTCATCGCCGCGGGCTACGTCGCGGTGCTGCTCACGCTGGTGGCGCGCTTCGGCCGCCAGGCGTGGCGCGCGTGGATTCCCTCCGTGCTGGGCACGCTGCTGACGCTCGCCATCTTCGGATGGGTGGGCGCGCCGCTGCAGCTCTTCACCGTGCTCGGGCTGGTACTGCTGCTGGGCATGGGCGTGGACTACGGCATCTTCCTCCTGGAGCACCCCGGTGACGGCTCCGCGTGGCTCGCGGTGGCGCTGGCCGGCGTGAGCACGCTCCTCTCCTTCGGGCTGTTGGGCCTCTCCGCCACGCCCGCGCTGCGCTCCTTCGGCCTCGCCATGCTGCTGGGTGAGGTCACCATCTGGATCCTCACCCCTTGTTTCCGACTTCCACCCGGGAAAGCCACACATTGAAAACTGAATCGGCGGACATCCTCATCATCGGCGCGGGCCCTGCGGGCTCCGTCGCGGCGGGCCTCCTTCGCAAGCAGGGCCGTGACGTCCTCGTGCTGGAGCGTGAGCAGTTCCCGCGCTTCTCCATTGGCGAGAGCCTGCTGCCGCAGAGCATGGAGTACATCCAGGAGGCCGGCTTCCTCCAGGACGTGGTGGAGGCGGGCTTCCAGTTCAAGAACGGCGCCGCGTTCGAGCGTGGCGGGCGGTACACGGACTTCGACTTCCGCGACAAGTTCAGCCCCGGCTGGGGCACCACCTACCAGGTGCAGCGCGCCCGCTTCGATCAGCTCCTGGCCCAGGCCGCGGAGAAGAAGGGCGCCACCGTGCGCTTCCGCCACGAGGTGCTGACCGTGGACTTCTCCAGCGGGCAGCCGGTGGTGACGGCGCGCTCCCCCGAAGGCGAGACGTACCAGGTGAAGGCGCGCTTCCTCCTGGACGCGAGCGGCTTCGGCCGCGTGCTGCCGCGCATGTTGAACCTGGAGACCCCGTCCAACTTCCCCGTGCGCGGCGCCATCTTCACGCACGTGGTGGACAACGTTCCGCTCGGCACCTTCGACCGGAACAAGATCCGCGTCACGACGCACCCGGAGCACGTGGACGTCTGGTACTGGACCATCCCCTTCTCCGACGGCCGCTGCTCTCTGGGCGTGGTCGCGAAGAAGGAGTTCCTGGACCAGTACACCGGCACGGACACGGAGCGGCTCCAGGCCATCGTGAAGGAGGCGCCGGCGCTGCGGAACCTCCTGAAGGACGCCGTCTGGGACACGCCCGCGCGCAAGCTCACCGGCTACGCGGCCAACGTGAAGTCGCTGTGGGGCCCGGGCTTCGCGCTCCTGGGCAACGCGGGCGAGTTCCTGGACCCCGTGTTCTCCTCGGGCGTCACCATCGCCTTCAAGTCCGCGAGCCTCGCGTCGGCCTGCATCGCCCGGGAGTTCGCGGGGGAGCAGGTGGACTGGGAGAAGGACTACGCGAAGCCGCTCAAGGCGGGCGTGGACACCTTCCGCACCTTCGTGGAGTCCTGGTACGAGGGCGGCTTCCAGAACGTCATCTTCCACCCGAACCCGTCGGAGGACGTGCGCCGGATGATCTCCGCCATCCTCGCGGGCTACGCGTGGGACAAGAACAACCCCTACGTGGCGGACAGCAAGCGGCGCCTGACCGTCCTCGAGGCGCTGTGCGCGGCGTAGTCACCGCCCTGCTCGTCGCGGGGCTGGTGGCCTGCGCCACCCCGCCCCGGCCCCGGCCCGCCGCTCCTGGCGAGCCGTTGCCGGAGCTGCGCCTGGCCCCCGCCGCCCTCGGGGCGTCCGTGAGCCTGGCGCAGCAGCTCGTGTTCGCGCACGAGCAGGACCCCGGAGGCCCCCGCTCCCTGGAGGCCCTCCTGGAGGTGGACCCGGCCCGGATGCAGCTGGCCGGGCTGGCCATGGGACACCGCATCCTCACCCTGCGCTGGGATGGCAGCCGCCTGGACGAGGAGCGGGACCCCCGCGTGCCCGCCCAGTTCAACTCCGCCCTGGTGCTGCGGGACGTGCAGCTCGTCTACTGGCCGGCCGACGCCGTGCGCGCCGCCCTGCCCGCCGGCTGGACGCTGGAGGACGGGCCGGGACAGCGGACCCTGTCGAAGAACGGCAGGGAATGGGTGACGGTGCGCTACGATGGAACACCGCGCTGGGATGGGCGCACGCAGCTCACCAACCACTCCGAGCACTACCAGCTCACCATCGAATCGCACGTCGCGGACGAGTGACACCCCATGCCTCCTCCTGTCTTCCTCAACCAGCTGGGCCTCGTCTGCGCATTGGGCTCCGGGAAGCAGGAGGTGGCCCGGGCGCTGTTCGCGGACACCGTCTCCGGTGTCGCTTCGCATGCCGGGTACGCGGACCGCCCGCTGCACCTGGGAGTCGTCACCTCCCCGCTCGCGGCGCAGGACGCCCTGCCCCCTTCGCAGCACAGCCGCAACAACGCGCTGCTGCTCACCGCGCTGGAGCAGGTGCGCGCCGAGATTGACGCCGCCATCGCCCGCTTCGGCCCCGGGCGCGTGGCGGTGGTGCTGGGCACCAGCACGTCCGGCGTTGGTGAAGGAGAGGCGGCCATCGCCGGCCACCTGGCCACGGGCGAGCTGCCGCCCCGCTTCCACTTGCAGCAGCAGGAGCTGGGCGCTCCGGCGCTGGCGCTCGCGCACGTGCTGGGCACGCGGGGCCCCGCCTACGTCATCTCCACCGCGTGCTCCTCCAGCGCCAAGGCCCTGGCCAGCGCGGCGCGGATGCTGCGCTCGGGCAGCGTGGACGCGGTGCTGACGGGCGGCGTGGATTCGCTGTGCCGCTTCACCGTGGCGGGCTTCCGCTCACTGGACTCCGTGAGCGAGGAGCGCTGCAACCCGATGAGCGCCCACCGCCACGGCATCAACATCGGAGAAGCGGCGGCGCTGTTCCTGATGACGCGCGAGCCGGGACCGGTGCGCCTGTCCGGCTGGGGCGAGTCCTCCGACGCGCACCACATCTCCGCGCCGGAGCCCGGCGGCAAGGGCGCCATGGCCGCCATCCAGGAGGCCCTGAAGCGCGCGGGGCTTTCGCCGGAGCAGGTGGACTACGTGAACCTGCACGGCACCGCCACGCCGCAGAACGACGCCATGGAGACCCGCGCGGTGCACGCGCTGCTGGGGCCGGATGTGAAGGCCAGCTCCACCAAGCCGCTCACCGGCCACACGCTGGGGGCCGCGGGCGCGCTGGAGGCGGCCTTCGCGTTCCTCACGCTGGTGGACAACCCGCACGGCAGGCTGCCCGGGCACTTCTGGGACGGGGCCGTGGACTCCGCGCTGCCGGCGCTTTCGCTGGTGAAGCCGGGCGAGGCGCTGGGGCGCCCGGTGAAGAGCGTGCTGAGCAACTCGTTCGCCTTCGGGGGCAGCAACGCCGCCCTCGTGCTGGAGCGCGC
Organism: Corallococcus sp. CA049B; assembly: GCF_003611685.1. Lineage (NCBI taxonomy): Bacteria > Pseudomonadati > Myxococcota > Myxococcia > Myxococcales > Myxococcaceae > Corallococcus > Corallococcus sp. CA049B. Next base: position 71,657 of record NZ_RAWC01000019.1, read on the forward strand.
ATGATGCGCATCGTGATTGATCAGCCCGTCGAGGAGCTCGTGCCCCACCAGGGGCGCATGCGGCTGCTCGACCGCGTCCTGGAAGGCGACGCGGACTCGCTGCTCGCGGAGGTCACCGTGCGCGAGGACAGCCTCTTCTACGCGGACGGCGTCGTGGGCGGCTGGGTGGGCATCGAGTACATGGCGCAGGCCGTGGCCGCGTGGGCCGGGTGGCATGCGCGCAAGCGCGGCGGCACGCCCCGGGTGGGCTTCCTGTTGGGCACGCGCCGCTACGAGTGCAGCCGCCCCACCTTCAATCTGGGCGAAACCCTGCGCATCGAGGTCCACCGCCAGTTCTCCGCGGACAACGGGCTGGGCCAGTTCGACTGCACCCTGCGCATCGGGACGGAGCAGGTGGCCACGGCGGCGCTGACGGTCTACGAGCCGCAACCGGGGCAGGACCTGGGAAGGGGCAACACAGATGGGTGACAAGACGGTGCTGGTGACGGGCTCCAGCCGGGGCATCGGCCGCGCCATCGCGCTGCGCCTGGCCCGCGACGGCTACGACGTCGTGGTGCACTGCCGCAGCAAGCGCGAGGAGGCGGACGCGGTGGCCGCCCAGGTCCGTGAGGCGGGCCGCGAGTCGCGCGTGCTCCAGTTCGACGTGGCGGACCGCGCTGCAACACAGGCCGCGCTGCTCGCGGATGTGGAAGCCCACGGCTGTTACTACGGCGTGGTGTGCAACGCGGGCATCGCTCGCGACAACGCCTTCCCCGCGATGACGGCGGAGGAGTGGGACGGCGTCATCCACACCAACCTGGACGCCTTCTACAACGTGCTCAACCCGCTCACGATGCCCCTGGTGCGCCGCAGGAAGCCGGGCCGCATCGTCACGCTGTCGTCCGTGTCCGGGCTCATGGGCAACCGGGGCCAGGTGAACTACAGCGCCGCCAAGGCGGGCATCATCGGCGCGACGAAGGCGCTGGCGGTGGAGCTGGCCAAGCGCGACATCACCGTCAACTGCGTGGCGCCGGGCCTCATCGACACGGAGATGGTGCCTCCGGAGGTCCTGGAGGAGGCGCTGAAGATCATTCCCGCCCGCCGGATGGGCAGGCCCGAGGAGGTCGCCGCCGCGGTGGCCTTCCTCATGTCGGAAGAAGCGGGCTACATCACGCGGCAGGTGATTTCGGTGAACGGGGGGATGATCGGATGAAGCGCGTAGTCGTCACCGGAGTCGGTGCGCTGAGCCCCCTGGGCCATGACTGGAAGACGGTCGAGGCGGCGCTGCGTGCGCGCCAGAACGCCGTCCAGGTGATGGAGCCCTGGAAGGCCTACGAGGGCCTCAACACGCGGCTGGGCGCGCCCGCCCTTCCCTTCGAGCTGCCGCCGTCCGCGTACTCGCGCAAGACGACGCGCACCATGGGCCGCGTGGCGCTGATGGCGACGCGGGCCAGCGAGCTGGCGCTCCAGGACGCGGGCCTGCTGGGCAGCCCGCTGGTGAAGAGCGGGAAGATGGGCATCGCCTACGGCTCCTCCGCGGGGACGCCGGAGAACATGGGCGACTTCGGGAAGATGATCACCCACAAGACGACGGAGGGCATCACCGCGACGACGTACCTGCGGATGATGTCCCATACGGCGGCGGTGAACATCGGCGTCTTCTTCGGCGTCACCGGGCGCATCATCACCACGTCCAGCGCGTGCACGTCCGGCAGCCAGGGCATCGGCTACGCGTATGAGGCCATCAAGCTGGGCCGCCAGGTGGCGATGCTCGCGGGCGGCGCGGAGGAACTGGACGCCACGGGCGCGGCGGTGTTCGACACCCTCTTCGCCACCAGCACGAAGCACAACGAAGCGCCGCACCAGTCCCCCCGCCCCTTCCACGCCGAGCGCGACGGGCTGGTGCTGGGTGAAGGCGCTTGCACGCTGGTGCTGGAGGAGCTGGAGCACGCGAAGGCGCGCGGCGCCACCATCCACGCGGAGCTCCTGGGGTACGGCACCAACAGCGACGGCCGCCACGTGACGCAGCCCAACGCGGACACCATGGCGGAGGCCATGCGGCTGGCGCTGGAGGACGCGGGCGTGCCGGCGTCCTCCATCCCCTACGTCAACGCGCACGGCACGGCGACGGACACGGGCGACGTGGCGGAGAGCGCGGCGACGAAGACCGTCTTCGGGGAGAAGGTCGCCATCTCCAGCCTCAAGAGCTACATGGGCCACACGCTGGGGGCCTGCGGCGCGCTGGAGGCGTGGATGACCATCCAGATGATGCGCTCGGACTGGTTCGCGCCCACGCTGCACCTGACGGCGGACTCCGTGGACCCGAAGTGCGCGCCCCTGGACTATGTCGTGGGCGAGGGACGTGCTTTGCAGACGGACCTGGTGATGAGCAACAACTTCGCCTTCGGCGGCATCAACACCTCGTTGATCTTCCGCCGCTGGCCTTGATGCCTGGAGACACCGCCATGAAGAAAGCCCTCCTGTTGCTGGCCCTGACCGCCGCGAGCCCCGCCCTGGCGCGCGACACCGTGACGAAGGTGAAGCTGGCGGACGTGATGGCCCTGCCCGAGGCCAAGCAGAAGCTGGACGGCTCGGTGAAGTTCTTCATGGACGGCGCGAAGACGCCCAAGGTGCTCAAGACGCTGGGCAGCGACACCTCGAACAAGAAGACCAACGGCGTGGGCAAGTCGGACGACTACGCCTGCAAGTGGGCCGCCCTCTCCGCGCTCATCGCCCTGCAGGACGGCGCGAAGAAGAACGGCGCCAACGCGGTGGTCAACATCGTGAGCTACTACAAGAAGGTGGAGTTCAAGAGCGCCACCGAGATCGAGTGCCACGCCGGCAGCTTCGTCACCGGCGTCGCGCTCAAGGGCGACTACGCCACCATCGCCAAGTAGTCCCGGAGGCTGCTTCCGCGCGGCGGGTCCTACCGTCGCGCGGGCACCTCGATGCGGCAGACGCTCCCGGGCGCCAGGCGCCGCGAGCGCATCCAGGCCTCCAGGTCCCGGTCGATGCGCGCCGAGGCCTCCGCGTCGAAGCGGCGGTTGTCCTGGAGCCTCCACCCCTGCGGGTAGTTGCCCGAGTAGCCGTTCACCGTGGGCACGCCGTGCTCGCCGGACGCCCAGACGGCATCCAGCTGATACTTCCACTCCTGGGCCTCGCCGGACGTCGGCGCGTAGAAGAAGGCCGCGCAGCCGGGTGCGATGCGCGCGGCCACCGCCTCCACGTCCGCGCGCGCCTCGTGCCGGTCATAGGCGGGGCTGTTGAGCCCCTGCTCCAGCAGGCACAGCGCGCCCAGGCCCACCGCCAGCGCCGCGCGTCCGGACTCCCACTGCCGCTGGAGGTACAGGGCCAGACCCACGGCCGCGGGCACCAGCAGCCACATGCCGATGCGGGCCAGGGCCCGGATGGCCGCCGCGCCGGGCACGCCGTGGAAGACGAGCCACCAGGGCGTGTGGCCGCCGGTGTAGCGCGACGCGAGCACCACGGTGGCCACCGCCACGACGAGCAGCAGTCGCACCGCGGGGCGCGAGCGCGCCTGCCACAGGCCGATTCCCGCGAGCACCGGGGTGACGAAGCCGAAGCCCAGGCGGTGCTCCCACGCCACCGGCATGCGCTGGAACTTGGAGAAGCTGTTCGTCCACCCGTACAGCCAGCTGTCCTGGCCCACGAAGAACCAGCTCCAGAAGCGCGGCACCATGGGTGCGACCTCCGCGAAGGTGCGCAGCCCCACCGTACCAATGGCCTGACGCGAGTGCAGGACGAGCGGCGCGAGCAGCGCCAGCCCCAACACTCCGAAGCCCGCGAGCGCCGGGAGGTGGCGGCGCAGCGCCGTCAGCAGCGGACCGCGCGTGTCCCGGAAGGCGAGCCCGGCGAGGAACGCCAGCAGCAGGAAGAAGAAGAGGAACCAGCCCCAGTAGAAGCCCGCGTAGAGCTGGGCCACGAAAGCGCCCACCAGCAGCGCGGACCAGCCCATCCCCCGCCGCCGGTCCGTCTCCGGCCGCGTCAGCGCGATGACCGCGCCCACGGCGAGGAGCGCGAAGAACTGCCCTTCCAGCTGCGGGTGGTTGAGCTGGTTGATGCGCGGCGCGCCGGCCGTGAAGAGCACCGCGCCCACCACGGAGGGAAAGACGCGCAGGCCAAAGCCTCGCCGCAGCAGCCACACCGCCGCGGCGTAGTTGAGCGCCGCCATGGTGAGCGACCACGCCTGCCATGACAGGTCCGCGCCCAGGCCCAGCGCGCGCCACACCCAGTAGAACGGGGCCACGCCCAGGAGCACGTCGGAGTACGCCGCGACGTTGAGCTCCGGGAAGAACATCGGCGGGTCCCAGAAGCGCGCGTGCGCCGGGTCGCCGGTCACGAAGCGCCAGCCGTGCTCCAGGACGTAGTGGTTGAAGCGCACGTCGCCCTCGTCCCCCTGCACCAGGCGCAGCCCGGACAGGATGGCGGGATGGTGCGACAGCAACAGGGCCAGCACGCCGCCAGCGAGGACGAGCAGGGCGGCGCGGGTGCGTTCCGAGACGGCGGTTCCCATGGACGCCGAGAGCGTTAACACACCGGGCACGCCCGCTGGAACGACGGAGGGCGACCGACAAGCGCCCTTCCGTCCCCGTCACGCGGAGCTTCAGCGCGTCGGCAGGTCCAACCAGGACGGCCCGCCGAGCGACAGCGTCGCGCCGGTGGTGTTGGCGTCCAGGTAGAGCGGGTCCTCCGTGTCCACGACGAGCGCCACCCGGTGCAGCACGGGGACGTCATACGCGGTGGCGGGGAACGTCAGGTCCAGGTCCAACGGCACGCCCGGCGTCGCGTTCTTCCACGTGAGGGGCACGTGCGTGATGAGCCCGCCGTAGTCGCCCAGCAGGTCGTACAGGTACGCGACCACGGTGCCCGACGAGGTGGAGGGCGTGACGCGCAGGCGCAGTGTGGCCGAGCCCCGGATGGAGATGCCGCTCAGCGTGGTGGATGACGTCCAGACGCCCGCGTTGAGGCGGTTGACGCCCGGCAGCCAGACCACGGGCGGAATACCCGTCAATGCCTGGAGCCCGTTGGTCAGCAGCGCCACGCCCGCGTCGGCGCTCGTATCGAAGCCGGACCAGACGGTCCGCGAGCCGCTCGAGGACGGCGAGCCGCCCAGGGTGCCGGTGCCATCCAGGACGCGGATGGCGCCCAGCCCCAGGCGCTGCGTGCCCGTGGCCACCTGGGCCCACGACGCATAGCCCTCCGTGTCGCCGTCATAGGTGCGCAGCACCACGGGCGCCTCGCGGGAGATGCCGGTGTCCACGCCCGCGACGTACTGGTCCATCCAGCGCGTCACGCTGGTCCAGACGCCGTTGGGCAGGCCCAACAGGCCCGTGGCCTCCACGACGGCGTGGTCGCCCGGCGCGAACTCCAGCCGCTTGGGGCCCGCGAGCTGGCCGTAGAACGACACGAGCTGGTTGGGCGGGAAGAGGCTGTCGCCGTACGCATTGGCCATCAGGATGGCGGGCTTGTTCGCGTTGATGCGCTGGATGTACGTGGCCGCCGAGCGCACGCGGCCCCAGGCCTTGATGGACTCGATGTTCCGGTTGGCGAAGTAGTCGTTGATGGTCGTGCTCAGCTCCGGGCTCGGCCGGCCCAGCAGGGTCGCCGCGAGGTTCAGGAGCGCCACCGCCTGCGGACGCCGCGTCTCTCCGCCGAACAGCGACGCCACCAGGTCCGACCAGCCGGAGAGCGCCGCCACCGCCTTCACGCGCGAGTCGAAGCCGGAGGCGATGAGCGAGATGCCCGCGCCATACGAAACACCCGCGAGCCCGATGCGCGAGGGGTTCGCGGTCGTGTTGGCGAGCATCCAATCAATGACACGCGAGGTGTCCGCGATGTCCGCCGGCCCGGCCGTATCAATGCCACCGCCGGACGCCCAGAAGCCGCGCGGCGTATAGGACAGCGCCACGTAGCCCTTCTGCGCCATCGCGTTGGCCTGGGCCAGGTACTCCAGGTCGTTGAGTCCCCAGCTCGAGATGAAGACCACCGCCGGATGCGGACCCGGCGTCGTGGGCGCGATGCAGTTGGCCTTGAGGACGGTGCCGTCGCTCCCGGGGATGTCGACGAACCGGATGCCCGTGGTCGGCAGGGCAAAACCCGTGAGCGGCAGCAACAGCAACAACATGACCACTGGCAAACGCATGCACCACGCAGGGGGTTTCAACGTCATTGAGACACCTCGGGGGCGGCGGGTAATTGACGCGCCGCCAATATGAGATCCGTTGACTCCCGAGTCAACGCGCAGCCAGGAATAAACAGAAATCCAAACCAGGCGTGATGTTTGTCATCTCAAAGCAGCTTCTGTCCCAGCACGTCGAAGGCCTCGGTGGCGGCCGCCGCAGCGGGGCTGGCGGGGTACTCCTGCGCGAGCAGGGTCCAGCTCATCGTGTCCCGGAGCGCGCCGTCGGGTGCGACGAGCCGCTGTCTCGCGGTGGGAGTCATGGGCCCTCCGGATGGCTCAATCCCTGACCGTAATCAGAACTCAGGCCCCACGGGACACCGCACCGCGCCATCGTCCCCGGACGTCCAGAACGCAATGGCTGGGATGAAACCGCCGTTTGCGCTGTTGGGGACGCGCCCGCGTGCGCCAGAGTGCGCCACCCCGTACGGGCCACATCCAGGAGCCTCCATGACGTTCCGTTCCAGACCGCCGTTTGGCGCCGCGCGCATGACGCTCGGCGTCTGCGCTTCCGCGCTCATCACCGCGTGCGCCTCCACCGCGCCCGCGGAGAAGTCCCCGCCGGCCCAGGCCGCCGCCACCC